>NZ_CP022995.1 GCF_002278075.1 Paraburkholderia aromaticivorans
GCTGCCGCCGAAATCGCCAAGTCGTAAAAACGCATAAACACGCCGAAGCTCATCGCCGTCATAGCGATGAGAACGATGTAATTGAAAACCGAGCCAAGCCAGTTCCCGAAGAAACTCACAAGCGGCGGGGTTATCAAGAGCAGGATAAAAATCGGCCCGAAACAGACCGTGACTGCGAGAAGAAATTTCGCGAGCAGGATGGAAATGGCACTAATGCCGCATATCAGCATCGTTGAACCAATGACGACAACGCCGAGTATCAACGAGACAAGGCCTGTTTCCGTCATCACACCGGCATCTTTGAATAGATTCCTCGTGACGGTAAGGCTATGGTCGATTGCTGCGTCGATCATGCCTGCTACCGCGCTGTCGCTTCCGCCTGTGCTGCCGTGAAGCAACAATATCGACGCCATTTCATCGGGCAAGTGCATGGCGGTGTTCGCCAGAGTCGTTGCGTACAAGCCGCCGGCACCGGCAATAGCTACGATGGCGAAATACTTGACGAACTTCTCTACGAGCTGCGATAGCGGCTCACCGCTTGGTCGCAACATCGTAGCGAGGCCGTCGATGGTGAGCTGGATCACGAGGCCGAGCGCCGCGATCGGTGCCGCCCATCCGATTATCCGACTCATGTTCTCGGCGACGACTTGCGTCGTTACCGTGTCCATGTAGTTGAATATCTGTGTTACGCCATCGTAGGCCATGACTTTTCCTTGGTTGTCGAGCTTTGCCGACGCTGGATCACTTTTCCGTGAGCCGTTTCAGTGCGCCGTCCTTCCCGTACAAATGAACGGCACCGTTCGCGTCCTTCGCGTTCAGGCAGTCGGACCCCTGACGTTGATACTGAGCTGGATCGTTATCGCACGCATGCACGCGAGCTTCGCGCTCCGCGTCGTGCTGGATATACCAATCCTTCTCGTGATATTCCTTACCGCACGCGGCGAGGAAAAACACTGCTGTGATGCAAAGGTATTTGTTCATGCGTAGCTCCTTAGTTCCCGCTCAGATTGGGTGCTTGATTCTGTTCGTCGTCGTCGCCGATCAGGTATCGCTTTTGCGCAACTGCCTTCTGCTGTTGCAGTAGTTGTTGTTGTGCCTGCTGGCCCATCGCCATGAGTTGAAGCTTGGTCTGCTCGCCGTTAATAGCGCCGTGCGCGGTCTGGATGCGGGCCTGCAAGTCCTCGATCTGCTTTTGCGTCGTGGCCTGTCCGATCTGCTGTGTAAGTGACTGCATGTCGTTCAGCTCGCGCATCTGGTTGTCGTAGGCCTGTTCGGTCATTGCGCGGTCGTAGGCCCCCTTCGCGTGAAGCTGCTGGTCGATGAAAGTCAGCGCATCGCCACGGCCCATGCTGCGAATCTGACTGTCGAACTGAGACAGGATGGACGACGCGGAACCGGATACGCTGGAGGTGCTGTTCATCGCGTCGGAATAGACCTGGCTCCAGTTCTGCGGCAGGTTGTTGCGAAGGGTCGAAATACTCGTTGGCAACATGTTTTGATAGCTGCCGATAGTTCCGCTCATTGCTTCATATTGCTGTCGCGCCTGGTCGAGCTGTGCCTTCATTTGCGCGATCTGTTGAAGGAAATTTGCGGCACGTTGAGCGAGTGACGTTGGATCGGTGACAACGATCTGCGCGTGCGCGCCGGCGCACGAGGCGGCCAGCACGATTGCGATTGCGGTTTGTTTCCAGAGCTTCACGGCGGTTCTCCTAGTAACGGCTCGACTTCTTACCGACGACAGCCGCGTAGTAACGCGGTAACCACACGTTCGGATCGTCGGTGCCAAGGTCGCGAATGAGCTTTTCGAGCCGATCCGCGTTGTCCGGCGTGCCGGACAGAATGCTGAGTTCTTCGTCCATGCCGTCGAGCTTCATCACGGCAAGGCCGGATTGGCCGCTCTGCTTGATGAGGAATTGCCGGCTGTGTTCGGGAATGGACTTGACCGCGTCGTACTCAGCCGGCGCGAGCTTCAGGGCTGCGGGACCGGTGTAATCCTCCGGGTCCGCATCGCGGTTTTCGAGCAGGAGCAACGTCACCATCTGCTGGATAACGGTCTTGCCGATGCTGCTCGAAATGGCGTCGTTCGGCTCCTGCGTCGAGAACACGTAAATGCAGTCTTTCTTACGGTCGTTCTTGATGCCCCGCTTGATTTCGCGGACCATGATCGGGTCATCGAGATACTGTGCAAACTCATCGAATACCTGGATGAATCGACGCTTGCCGTCGATAGTCGAACGCACGCGGAAGTTGAGATACATCAGCATTGGCGTGCGGGTGACAGGCGCAACCTCGTCCTTCCCGACGAGGAATTCCGTCAGGTCGAATGCGTTGATATCGCGCGTGTTGAAGTCGAGCGTGTCGGCTTCGTTATCGAACAGCCACCCATAATCGCCGTTGCGCGTCCACGGCCTGAGCATGGCTGCCAATGTCATGCGCGCACCTGGGCCGCGATAGGGATCGGGCAAATGCTCCACCACGGCGGTGATGGACCGGTCGGCAAGCGGAATGAGCGTCTGTTCGCCCCGGTGAGCCTCCGGATCATCGATGGGCGGCCCCATGACGGCATCAATGGCCGCCGACAGGTCGTCTACTTCGTGCTGCTCAAGTGGCTCGCCGTTCAGGGTGGTTTCGGCAAGCACGCGCAACAGACGCTTCACGAATGCGATGTAGATGCGCGTGGGGTCGAGCTGGAGAGGTTGCCATCCAGTCGGCACGCCGTCCTTAAGCACCGTGTAACGCCCGTGGAGTGCCTTGACGAGCGGGTACATGCCGCGATCGCGATCGTAGATCGCCATGCGGGGATCAATGGAAATCTCTGTCGCGAACGTCAGCAGGAGGTCCAGGAGGGTCGTCTTGCCCGAACCGATACGCCCGAAGATGCCTGTCACGCCAGGGGGCCGCTTGCCGAACGAACGCTCCTTCTTCGGCGTCGAGTGGAAACTGAAAAACGCCGGCGTGCCGCTGACGGCACGAAACAGGGCAATCGCCCTGCCCCACGGGTTATCAGTGGCCTTGCCGGAAAGGAAGTTGTGAAACGACGAGAAACAGAAGAAATTCCAGCTATTGACCGGCACCGGGCGCGGCACGAACGCCGTATTGCCAGGCAGGCGGCTGTAATACGCTGCCTCCGACGCCATGCCGACCGCGCCCGCTGCGACGCCGCACTGATTGAGCATGACCTTGGCCTGACGTGCCAGTGTCTGAGCCTGTTCGGCCGTGTCGCCGATCACATGCATGGTCGCATAGTGAAAGCCCATCACGAACCGGCCGGAAACGAGATCGTCACGGGCATCCGTAATCTGGCTGATCTGCGAATGGCTTGGATCGCCAGTTTCGATCAGCGACAGTTGCTGGTTGCGTAGAAAGATGCGGCCGGCCGCCTTGGACATGCAGAAAAACACCTGCGTGAGAACGAATTCGAACGGAGCCTCCATCAACAGGTTAAGCTGCCCCGGCTCCGTCTCTTCCTCATACTCACGAATCTCGACGGCCGCTGTGAAAAGGTTGCGGTCGATGGTGCGGATCTGGATCACGTCGCCGAACAGCGAACTGACCGGGCGATTCGTCATCAGGTAGTCGCGGATGCGGCCCCGGCACACCGGCACCGGGGACCATTCGCCGTTCGCAAGGAACCCAAGCCATTCCAGCGCACGCGAGAACACATGGCGCTGCGCCGCCGGCACCGGGTCCGCTGCTGCACCGTCATCGCCGGCCGGCAGGCTCGCGAGAAGGTCGCCTTCGATATCGTCGTCCAGCTCGTCGGCGTCGTCGGTCGTGTCGTCCTGTTCCTCGATCAGGTTGCCGTTCTTGTCGCGGTAATACAGGCCCAGCGGTTCGATACCATACGAATGCATCGCGCCGGTTAGCTGGGTCGCGATATCTTCGAGCGCGGCGATAGCCTGCTTTTGCCGCTCGTCCAGTTGCTCGCGCGAGGGCCGGTCGAACCGTGCCAGGAATTTTTGCGTGAGGTCGCCGACCGGGTTATAGACGACCGTCAGATACAGGTCGTTCGTCATCAGCGGCGTTTTTTCGAAGCTCTTGCGATATTTCGCGTCCAGCTCGCGCGCAAAGCGAGTCTTGAAGTTACCGGCCGGATAGCTCTCGATTTGGTGGTGATGCAGATGCGTCCAGAGCTTCACGTGTTCGTTGCCGATCTGCTTTGCAACGTGGT
The DNA here is from genome assembly GCF_002278075.1 of Paraburkholderia aromaticivorans. NCBI lineage: Bacteria > Pseudomonadati > Pseudomonadota > Betaproteobacteria > Burkholderiales > Burkholderiaceae > Paraburkholderia > Paraburkholderia aromaticivorans. Next base: position 4,172 of record NZ_CP022995.1, read on the forward strand.
TGAGGTCGAGAACCCACGACCTGAGCGTTTCGTCGTGGGCGCTCTGGTGCGTGCGGCCGGGGACGCGAAACACGATCAGATATTCCCCTCCGATCGTGCTGATAATGGTTTCGGTAAGGTGCTGCGAATAGGGAATGTTCTTCACGAAGGAAGGTTCCTTCGTGAAGGTCTTGGTTTCGCTGATATTCCGGATAGCGACCGCCATGCTATACCTCGCCTCGAATGTCGTTAATCGACGGCGCGCTGTAATCGACCGGCGAATAACTGGACCCTCCCCACAACCGCGTGAAGGCGGATTCGTACATGTTGCGAACCTTCGTTTTCAGCCATAGACCGATGATGCGAAACATGCGGTCATCGTGTTTCGTGATGCCCCACTCGATAAGCCACAGCACGCCAAACACAAGCAGCGCCCACAAGTGGATCACCATGAACAGGGACGCCGAAAACATGAAGGTCAGGACGAACACGTTGCGGGGAACCAGCAGCCACGTCGCTACGCGCGTCGCCCCCTTGAAGAGTGGGAACTTCTTAGCCATCAGACGAGGCCGAAGAAACCCACGATCGCCGACGCGGAGCCGATGATGATGAGGCCGAGAACCGGGTTGACCACCTGATGGAACTTGATCAGGTGGAAGAAGATGCCGGCACCGATTGCGACGATGCCGAGAATGCATGCGGCGGGAATCCAGAGCATCACCCACGAGTGCATCGAGTTCAGCGAGGACGCGCCGGTGTCAACGGCAAAGGCTTGACTCGCCGCGACTAGTGCTAGGGCGCCAACGACGATTTGTGCAGCTTGAATGTGCTTTTTCATCTCAGGTTCACTCCAGGGTTAAAGTCTCGGATTCCCACTCGAAATCCGAAAAGGACAACTGGCACTCTTTGACACCGACTTTTGTATCGAGCCAATCGACCAAGGCGCGCAGGTCGGACCACGTTCTAGGTTCCAGGCTCTTCTTGACCCGGAACGCGCACGTGTACGCCTGGCCGGCGTCGTTCTCGATGTCGAGAAACGGTATCCACTCGCGTTTTTCGATACGATGGATTGCGACACGCACGACCCGCCATTCACGCAAGATGCTTTCGAGCTGGCCGAGCATCGCCAGATAAACGACTTTCTTTTTCATTGGTCACCTTTCGTTGAGGCCCGGCGTATGTACGCGCCGATTTCGGGATGGGCGAATGCGCCCGCTTCGATCTGATTTGCCGCGCCAGGCTCGCCAAGCTGCGTGCGCTGGTTCGACGCGGGTGGGTTCTGCTGCTGCGTGAGCTGCGCGGCGGCCGGCGCTGGTCCGGCTGGGTCGCTGACGTTGCTCGAGCTGCTGCTCGAGGTGTTCGGGTCGATTGGCCCGTCGAGCAAGGCCGGGATCTTCAGCTTGACCTGTGCGACGACACGCTTCACGTAGCCGTTTGCAAAGCCCTTCTGCTGGTTGCCGGTGTTGTAGCAGGACAGCGCCCGCTGCAAGGCCGCCTGCCCCTCCCCTACCTGCTGGACAGCACGGGCGTAGCAGTCGCCGAGAACCTGTGCGCCGGCGCGCAGATTCGTGCAGGGGTCCAGCAGTTGTGTACCGGTGAGGCCAAGGCTGCGAAAATTGGCCGAATTGATCTGCGCGTAGCCAACGTCATAATTCCAACCGCGCGCATCGAGCTTGGCGAGCGCATTGCGGGCTTCCTGCTCGGTGGTGGGCTGACGATCCAGGCTGTGACCGCCGTTCACGTTGATGGCGAACTGGTTGTTATGCGACTCGGCGCTGACCAGGTAAGCAACCGTGAGCGGATGCACGTCAGGCGCGCACGTGCGTGCCAATGCGAGAACCTGTGGAGACAGGCTCCCGTGTGCGTACCCGAAGGCCGGAGCAGCGGCCGACAAGCACAAGGCGAGCATTGATAATTTTTTCACATTCACATTTGCGCTGTTTTTGCGACTGTGATAAATAATAAAGGAACCCTCAGTCGTGTCAACCACGGAGAGAAATGAAGGTCGGCGACTCATCAATCGGGAAGACGGCGTCGTGATCGAATTCGTACCGTTTCCGTCGCAAGCGACACCGAAAGGCGAAGCTCGTTATCGCGATCCCGCTAACCCGCTCAACACGTGGTCAGGACGCGGGCAGCGGCCTTCATGGCTCGCGGCATACGTTGAGCAGGGACGCTCTATTGAGGAATTCGCGATCCCTGGCGCACCGCCACGGGTCATGACCGCGCGATATCGCGATCCAGCCGACCCCGGCAACACGTGGACCGGCTACGGTAGGCGGCCGACCTGGCTGTTGACGTACTTGGAGGCCGGCCGGAAGCTGGAGGAATTTGAAGTGACGAACGAAAGGAGCTGAGACATGGGGCAGGTCATTCCAATTGAAACGGCTAAGCATGTGCGCCGCGTGCGACGGTTCGCAGCCGTGCGCGAACGCGTCGCCCCGGTTTGCGCCGGCGCGGTTCGTTTAATTGGTCGCCTGTTGCGTGATACCGCGTGGTTTTTTATCGCGGGCGGTCTTCGTTTTTTTGGCCGCTATATTCGGTTCGCTCTAACGTGTGCTGTCCTGGTTGCACTCGTCGCACTCGGCGTCGAGTGCTTCCACCACTGGCCCCACCCTCGGAACGCGATCATCGCAACATTGGCGACGATTGCACTGTTGGGCCTACGTGAAGCACTGTATCGGCTGGAACGCCGTGCGTATGACTATCACCCCCTCTGGAGATAACGCTCATGAAGAAAGCTCTCTCACCGCTTCTCGCGCTTCTGCTTGGTCTGTCGGTAACAGCCGGCGCATCGGCATCGTCGTGTGGCACCGTAATCTGCATGGCTGGCAAGGTTCAGGGCCAGTCAGGCGGCGACGACTGCAATCAGGCAATCAAGGATTTCTTTTCCATCAAAAAATACCATCACGGCCACCTTGATTTAGGCCCGACAAGTGACGCGCGCCGTCAGTTTCTTGACCAATGTCCAGATTCTCAGAAACAAAACTCAAGCAGCGTAGACGAGATTATCAGCCGATTTGGCACGATGGAGTAACGCAAGGACGAATGAAAAGGTAAATATTTGAAAGACTATGCGCTTTGCATACCAGGCAGAGCTAACGTTTTCTTACTTATCGGTATATCGCGTGCAAATGCAAACAAAAAAGGGAGAGAAGTTGCCTTCTCTCCCTTTTCCTTTGCTGCGTCGGCTATTAGAGCCTGCTCCCTAGAACGCTACCTCATCATCGCCTACTGGCACATCTGAGCGCTGCGGCACAACATCGAGCGCAATCCGGACAGAGTTGTCGGCATTACGCACGCGCCGGCCATACACGTTCAAACGCGGGGCTTCGTCCCACTCTTCCTGCAAATACTCGTCGTGCACGTCAGGGCTAAGCGGTAGGACAACCAGGTAACCGGAGTAATCCGGAGACTTGGCCGTCTTCTTTTCCTCGTTGCGAAACAGACGCCCCGAGTAATGCACCTGCCCTTTCGCGCCGACCGACAGGTCGAGATACCGCTTATCCGATTCCTTTGCATCCTTGAGAAAGGCCGACAACGGAACCGACTCACCATCGAGCTTGATAGACCCTGTGAAGAGCGGACCATTCTCGCGGGCGTGTTCCTCGTCAACGGGGAACAGAACAGCGGTAGTACGGCTGATTTCGGTCAACATGATGAACCTCCTTCAAAGTGAAAAAGGCCATCCGGGAGCGTCGAGAGACGATCCACGGATAGCGCGGATCGTCTCTCGACATGGCAAAGGTATGACAAAAGGCGGAGATACTCAAGCCCCGATTCTGCGAAAACGGGAACAGTTAAATCAGCCGGCCTGGGTAGCGCCTTGCGCCTCGCCGGCCAACTCGGCGTGCGCCTCAAAGGCCGCCGTCAGAATGCCGAACGTATGCCGCGCCGCGTTGCGCACTGCCGTTGACGGGCTTTCCAGCGAGGCTCCGAGCAATTCCGCGCTGGAATTGACGAACCAGACTGGCGTATCGATCACACGACCCGGAAACGCCTTGTTTAGCCCGTCGATAAGGCGCCGCGCGGCGTCCTGCGCGTGTTTGTTGGTGGACCACGCCGAGGGCAGCGCGAGCGCGTCAGGCATCGTTTCCATGTCGCGCGCGACGGCTTCGAGGTCTTCCTCCGATGCGCGAAATGGCAAGATGGTCAGATGCGCCTGTTCGGCCATCGCCTGGTCGAAGGCCGGCCGGTTCCCGCCCCCGTCCACGATCAGCCAGCCGTTCCCCATGTTGTGGCTCGCGGTAATGATCTGCGCCAGTCCGGTGCCGTCCCGGCCGTCCAGGACGCCATACGGCCGCCCCTCTCTGCCTTGATGCGTCGATGCGGATCGGTCAGCACATAGGCGGCCGGCTGCTTTCTCAGGATCGCACCAAGGCACATCAGATGCGATGTGGTGGTTTTGGTCGTGCCGCCCTTCTGCCCGCCGACATAGACGATGTTGCTCATACGGCCCCCTTTTCGAGAATTTCGAGCATGATTTCCTGAACTGACACCACCCGCCCCTCCTGCCGGCTCCGATCCGCCGCCGCTGCCACATAGCGCCCGTACAGCGCCCGCGTCGGCCGGAGCGTTAGTTGCATAGTGTCGGTGGCTTCCTTCTTCGCTGCGTCCTTCTTTGCCACGGCCTTCCGCTCGCGCTTCGCCGGCGTCTCGGCCGGCGTCGTTACGGCCGGTGCCGGTGCAGGCGCTGCGACCGGCGCGACGAGCGGCGTAGCGGCGGCGCTTGTCAGGCGCGCGGCCAGATCATCAACCCCTTTCGCTGCTTTCATTTTTCAACCTCATAAAGTTATAGCCTCACGAAGTCACAACGCCGCAACCTCTTAGCGTTACAGCCTTACAACCTCTTAACTTCATAGCGTTATCGCGTTTTCAGCGTTATAACTTCGTAACCGCATGAAGCTATAGCGCTATGGTTTTAAATATACGGTGACGCCGCAGCAAACCGCAAGAACTTTTTAACGTTACAACATCATAACTCTGTAACCCCTCAACTCTTTGACATCGTAACGCCATAACTTTATGACGCTATAACCTCTTAACCGCATAACCTCGTAACGTTTTGACACAATAAAGTTACCAAAGAGCGCGAAACGAGAGCGTGTACACGCTCCCAATAAACTAAAATGGAGTCGTGTACACGCTCTCTTTTGGAGGTCGCCCGTGCAGCATCCGAATCGCGAGTCCTGGTTAAATTTCGTCGCCGCGCGCATGGCTCCCATGTTCGCCGAACTTGGCGCCCCCTTACCCGATCGCGTCCGCATCGCGATCGGCTTCACCTCGGCCGGCAGGCGCGGCAAACGCATCGGTGAGTGCTGGGACAACCGTTGCAGCGATGACGGTCACTTCGAGGTGTTCATCCGGCCGGACCTGGCCGAATCAGCCGACACCATGCCGATGGAAGTCGCCCGCGATTCTCGGTCATGAGCTGGTACACGCGGCCGTTGGCATCCCGGCCGGTCACGGCAAGGACTTCCGCCGGGTCGCGAAGGGCATCGGCCTCGAAGGTCCGATGCGCGCCACGACCGCAGGCCCGAAGTTCCGCACGGCACTCGCGCCGATCCTCGCCGAAGCTGGTCCGCTGCCGCATGGCCGGTTGCAAACGCGGCTAGGGAAGGTGGACGAGGACGAAACCACTGCGCCGAAAAAGCAGACCCGCCGGCACATCAAATGCACGTGCGCCGAATGCGGCTACACCGCGCGCACCTCGCGTAAGTGGCTCGATCTTGCTGGCCCGCCGCATTGCCCCGTGCACGGCGCGATGGCCGTCGATGATGCCGACGAGACAGGCGAACCCGAAGAGGAAACGGAAGAGGCCTAACCCACTAAAGCCGTAACGCTATAACTTCATAACTGCGTCGCGCCGGATGGTGCGGCGCGTCATTGCCATGCCCATCGCCGCCGGCTGCACTGGCCGACCATCACGCGCAAACCTCCGTAAAATCTAGCCTTGTCTGTTCGTGCTTTCCTATGGTGCGCCGCCGCAGAATGACGAGCTGGAACCGCTTACGCGGCCCCAGCGGCGGTCTACAAGGTCCGGTGGTCCACCCGCGTCCGCCCGTGGATGGCTGCGCTGCCCACTCCGCGAGGGCGTGGACAGTCCCGGCCTGACCGGCCGGGATACCGCACCCGCCCACCGGCTCCCCACGAGCACGCCCTTCGGGCCTGACGCGCCGCTGTGCGGCTTGCCCAAGTGAGAAACCGCTCAAACCCGCTCACCTCGGTTGATTGAGCCGCAGAACGGCCTACAGGCCGCTCGCGGGCATTCGTCTGACCCGTGAGGCCAATGAACCCGCGAAAGCCGCACTATGAGGCCGTAGCGCGACGACATGGCCTGTTCAGGCCGAAAGGGCAGAGTCCCCCCTTTCTGCTAAACCTTTTGGGCCTTGGTGAACCCCGCACGTTTCGCCGCGGGCTGCGGGTCCGAAGCCCGACCAGCCCTGGGGCTGGTCGGGTGCGGCGGTAGGGGCCGGGTCGGTAGACCTCGGCCGGCCTGAGCCGGCCGACCCCGTAGCCCGCCGCAGGCCAGCACGCGGGCCGCAAGCACTGGTGAATCGGTGGGGTTCGGGGCCGTCAAGGCGCGTAGCGCCGTGATTGCCCCTTTGGGGCGTGGATTTGCCTTTCCCCTCACGGGTGGCCGCGTAGCGGCCGGGGTGGGTTGTTGAGCGGTAGTTGGAGATTGTTATCCACAAAGTGCTGGCGGGAATGCCGGATTAAGGGGCTTGTCCACAGGCGTTTGCGCCGCGCCCTTGTAGAAATATTTGTAAACCCTTTATAAAAACCTTTGTAAACGCCCGCAAAACCACACGTGACAAGGCTTTGCGGGCGTTTATTCTGACATTTTCGTGGTTAGGCTGACATTTCGGTGGTTAGTCTGTCCTTTTCGTGGTCAGTCTGACATTTCGGTGGTACTTGCCTAAAAATCGCGCAACTTGCTTCGTGACGCATTCTGACATACGATTCGTCGCGTCAGACTAACCACGAAAACGTCAGAATGAAAGATCTAGTCGAACAGTGGAGGGAGGAACAGGACGCGCCTGCGTCGGGCACGGACCCGCACGTTACCATCAAGAACGAACTGGTGCGGCGGTTCCAACGCATGACCCTCCAGCAAAAGCGCGTGCTTGCATTAGCGATCGCGAAGTGCAATCCCAAGCTCAAAATTTTGCTCCATAAGGCGACCAGCCCCGATCCCGCGACGGGGATTGCACCGGGGTGGCCAGTGCGCATCACCGCTCAGGAATTCCTCGAAGCCTATCCGTCGATCGATGCCAAGCATGCCTACTCGGACCTCAAATCGGCCGCAGAGAGCCTGTACGAATGCAGTGTCGAGTGGACTGTCATTCAGACTGAGCGCGGCAAGAAAGTGCCTGTACGTAAGGTCGCCCGGTGGATCTACGAAAGAGCGGACACGAGCACGTCCGGCTGGGTCGAACTGAAATTTACGCCGACGATTGCGCCGTACCTGCTGGGCATTGAAAGGGCCTATACAACCTACAAGCTCAAACATGCGGCCGATCTGAGATCGATGTATAGCTGGCGATTGCTCGAAATGATGGCTCAGTTCCGCGATACCGGGCTCTTGGTCATCGGTTACGACGAGTTTTGTGAAGCGATGGGTGCACCGGCCAGTTGTATCAAAGATGCCGGCCAGCTTCGGCGTCGGGTCATCGACGTGGCCGTAAAGGAATTGCAGGAGAAAAACGGGCTGAAAATCGAATGGGAACCGACAATCCCTGCCGGCCGTAAGATCACTGGCTTCAAGTTTACCTTTCAGCCGGACCCTCAAGGACGCTTGTTCTGACGTGGTCGATGCATGTCAGGCTCACCACGAAAACGTCAGAACCACGCATTCTGACGGACAGTGCATACGTCAGGCTAACCACCGAAATGTCAGAATGGAAGTGCCGTGAAATCACTCGCTTCCCTTACCACTGTAATCGTCGCTCGATCCGGACTTCATCTTTATAATCGTTAGCGACCCGCCACCTTTGGACGACCGTGTTTCTACACAGGTAACGTCATGAATCAACTGTCAGTCCAGCTCACCCCACCAGTCCTGTCTCAGGACTCTGCCGTGTGGTTCTCCGCATATGGCTTTGGGTGGGGGTACCGCGCATTCGCTTTACCATATGAAGCGGTGCGCGAGCGCCTTGGCGCAGGAGATACGACGGATCAGCAGATACGGCTTGCCTTCGAGTTAGGCAAGCGGCGAATCCTGCAAGCCGTTGAACCGTGCGGGGAAATGCCATATGAAGGGCAGCGGGTTTCTCTGCCTGCTGAGAAGTTGTAGAGACCAAATCTGACAATCGCGCCCCGCAAGTCGTAAAAGTCCGAATCTTGAGGGCACTCCAAATCGAACCACGTCGAAATCACGGGCGGCTGACGACGCCTTCCATCGCCGCTAGCTGTGCCTTGCGACGCTCCACGACATTCCGGATGACACGCTCCGTGAGCGCCGGATCGGCGGCGCACACGTCGATCATCGAGCTAATCAGCTCAGGCAGATCCAGCGTCGGCCGGAAGGCCGGATACGCCTTCATCTGCTTCTTCGCGCTCCGGAAACTTTCATCGAACACGAGAACCGCCTTCATGCCTGGCGTCGGTTCCTTCTTTTTCGGCACGACCTTGCGGACGCCGAACGCCTCTGACGCATCATCGCCGCGCCATTCGTCGGCCGTGAACGTCACTATTTCCGGCTGCTTCTGAACATCGCTCATCATCACCTCGGTCAGTTGTCGTAGCGCGTCGCGCGAGCGGCGAGCCAGTCATCCAGCGTGAAATTTTCGTCCGCCATGCGGCGCACGTAGGGTAGGGCGCCTGGTAGGGGCAGCGTCTCGACCTTCCGGCCGGAACGCTCCCACTCGGCCGACAGGAACGCCACGAGCTTGCCGACCTGATACCGGGTTGTGTGAAATCCCGGTGTTTGGTACAGCGATCGCACCAGGCCGGCGACAAGATCGTCGGCGCGCCTGGAGCGCACCGTAGAGCGAATCTGAAACCGCCACTGCCGCTCTGTCTCGGTCGTCATCCGCCAGGTGAGCCGAACGCCACCGCCGGCCGCTTTCGAGTGGGGCAGTTTCAGCAGCTCGTAACCGGTGACGTGTACACGCTCTCCCTGTTCAAGCGCATCTTTCAGCTTTTCCAGCTTGTGCGCGGCGTGCTCGCCATCTGTGACCATCAGAAACCAGAGCAACGAATCGCCACGATCAAGATCGGCGAGCATGAGCCGCGCGTTAGCCTTGCCTAGCCCCTTCCGGTAGGCGCGCTGGTTCATGTTCAGGAACACCTCGTAGCGCTCCTGAAACTTGTTGCATAGCGCCTGCGCGCGCTCCGCACTGACCACGCCTGACGCGTGATGCCGGTAGCCGTGTCTGACCATATCGAGAAGCCGTTGCATCAGCAACGTCTTGTATCGGATTACCTGCAATTCAGTCTCTCTCATATATGCATTTCGAATCGAAACACTTATGCGGAATGAATATTCGATAGGACTCCATTCATTGATAATGCGGAGCCTTGCTCAGCAAGGCTTTCCACTTATCCGGAATGCCTGGCATTCCCGGCTAATTATAAGAGATTCCGCACGCGTAGCGTGCTTTCATCATACAGATACAACTACAATAAGATCGCTGACCGCCACAAGCGGTCCTAGCGCGCAAGCAGCACTCTGCGTCGCCGGGTCCGCCACAAGCGGCCAGCAACGCAGCACGAGGGCAACCAACCCTTGCATTACCGGTTGCCCGAAGTGGTGTAGCGCGCGAGCGATTACACGGAACAGGGACAGCCACCACCGCAGTAAGTAGTCCGGGGCTGACCACCCTGGATTCCATCACTTCACGCGAGCCGTAAGGCTCAAGGCACGGCTACCAACCGTGCCGAGTGTGCTGAAGTCGTATGCGCGTAATGGCGCTGGTACGACTACGACGAGCGCTGGACGGTGTAACTCCGTCCTTCGACTCAATCCCCCAGCAACACGGGGAATCGAGGTTGGGCGACACGGAAACGGGCATCGCGAGGAAATGCGCGATGTTCCTGTGTAGCGTGAAAGCGGGAGACAGCTTCGCTGTCGTTAGGACCGCCCAGGGGCTGCGGGAAACCGTAGAACCTGTGCCACACACGTAGGCTGCTGAGGCGTTCCGAAAGGGCGCAGGCGTGCAAGGGGAAACCTAGCGCACGTGGCACCTTCCGGCGAAAGCTGGGGGGGTCGCTGTATAGCTTAAGCGTGTAAATGCGGCCGAAGAGGTCGCTATGTGGTGGGGCATCAAGCCTGTCTGAAGACGAAGCCGTTGACGGCACAACAGGTAAGCGAGCCGCTTTGGAATCTCGGGCCGCTGAAAACCTGATGGGTGAGAGGGAACACCTCTCTGTTGTTGCTTGAGGCGCAGGCGTGGTGCCCCGGAGCGTTGTTTAGCTTCAGTAGCGTTGCACTAACGTGGGAATCGCTAAGGCCAATATCGGGCTGGTAACCCGATGGCTATGCGAGGGAGAGTGGATCAGTAGGGCCGTGCGGCGCAAGCCGCATAGCTGTTTGTCGCGATTCGTCCGAAGCGCAAACAGCAGGCGCAAGCCTGTCCGAAAGTTCACGGCACACGTAAGCGTGAAGATGCGGGGTGGTTCCCGCAATGGAATGTTGGAACGGGCGCGGTTGGTAGCCGCGCCCGTCTTGGGATTGGTCTCCCAAGGTCTCCAACGTGTAATTGAACCCTTTCAAAGGAGCTTGTCGTGGAAGCAAAACGCAGTGAACGAGCCGGCCGACAAGGCCGGAATCAACCCGGCCGAAGTTGGGCCGGTGGGCAAAGTGGCCCGCCGCATGGGGTCGCTGGCATCAACAAGTCGCGCACCTCGGTACGTGCAAGTCAACCCGGCAGCAGTCAGGCCGGCGGGCAAGACGGTTCTTTGTGGACCGGTGGCAACCAGGGAAACGGCGTTATCGCGCCGGCTTCGCTGTGGCAAGCCGGGGTTTGACTCCGGTACGTCAACCGACAAACAGGCCACAAGCCTGCGTCAATGGCGTCAAGGTTGAGGGCGTGGGAAGCCTTCAATTGGTGTACGGCCGCAGACCGTATCTGCTCGGCAGGGTGGTGCGCCTTTTTAGGCAATCCGTTCGTGCTTCGGCACACGCCGGCCCTAAACCGGAGAGACGAAAGTCTCTCCGGTTCCCCCTAACAAGCGGAGGAAGCCGTGCTTATTCCTAACGCAGTGAATATGCAGTCTGCGCAGGCGACCGTCTTTGCGGCGGTCGAGCGTGCGCTTCAATGGTCCAGTCCGTGGTATTGGGTCGTGGTCGCTATTCCGCTCTTTACGGTATCGGTGTTGCATCCCGTACCGTGGCGGCTGCGCACCAATGATCCAACGTTCCTCGACTTGGTGACCTTCCTCGCGCGTCGGATTTCCGTGTATGCGCTGGAGCTGCTGGTGGTCCTTGTCCCACTCATCGGGCTCTTTCTCTTCGTAATTTCGGCCGGCATGTCGTTCGGAGAGGCGGTATCGAGTTACGGCGCGTGGCTCGCTGGCCGGCTCGGACAATACTGGCCGATCGTGGCCGGCGCAGTTGTCTACGGTCTTGCGTTGCGGTTTGTGTGGGACCGATATATCTCGCCAAGGTTGTCGGCTTTCTGGCGTTCGGTGCGCGTCACTCAGGAAACCGACAAACTGGTCGATGCGCGCGAGGAAGTAGTGACGCTGAAGGCTAAGGACTTCGAGCCGGAAAAATACTTCGCCGATGGCAAGATTTTTTACGGTCTGGACGAACACGACCAGCCTATCTATTTCGACCTGAAAGAGTTCTTCACAACGCACCACGCGATCCTTGGCCCGACGAGTTACGGCAAGGGTATCGTGCTGCAAGGCGTGTTCAAACAGTGCATCCGGTTCGGATTCGGCGTGTTCTACATCGATCCGAAAGGCGACGATTACCTGCCGTACCTGCTGCAAAACGAAGCGCAGGCGGCCGGCCGGCGCTTCGTCTATCTCGACCTGAATCCGGGTGGGAAAGGTGTGTGGCATCCGTTCCTTGGCGGCGATTTCCGGCAGCGCCGCACGCGGATCGTGCGCGCTTTCAATCTCGACTCGGCCGGCACCGATGCCGATGTCTACAAGGCCAAGGAACGCGCGCTGCTCGATGACGCGCTCGAAAACACTGACGGCACAATCAAGTCGCTTCTGGCCTACGTGAAGGATCACGGCAATGCCGGCGACCGTGATCTGTCTACGTTGCGCGACTCCCTGCGCGAATGGTCGCGCGTCGATACCTTCGCCCAGCCAGCTAAGCGCAAGGGCCACTCGATCGAAGCATGCCTGTTGAATAATGCCGTCGTCTACGTTCGCGGTGACCTGGCTGACCCGGTTGTGAAGGCTGCGACAAAGGCTTACATCGCGGAGCTGACGGCGGAAATCAAGCGTCTGTTGCCGCAGCGGCCGGCGCATGTGACGCTCGGCATTGACGAATTGAAGTTCCTTGCGTGCGCGGAAATCAATGATGCACTCGCGACGATCCGGCAAAGCCGCTGCAATATGTTGCTCGCTGCGCAGTCGATCGCGAACCTTGAAGCGCCGGATGACAAGCGCCTTGATGGCAAGGCACTGGCGCGGGAATTCGAGGTCAACACGCCTATCAAGTTCGTCTACCGGGCAGCGGATGAACGTACGGCCGAATGGGCGGAAAAGCTCTCGGCAACCCAATGGCTGAACGTCGTGCAGCGCGAAACCACGAAAACCAACGTGCACGGCGGCGAACAATGGGAAGGAAACCGGATGGTGGGCAAGCTGGAACAACCCATCATTTCGCAAAGCACGCTGCTCAGCCTGCCGGCGCGGATTGCCATCGCCTACATGCCCGGCCGCAACGCGTCGAAGCTCTACACCTGCCACGCGCACATCGATCGCAGCGTGGCGTCGTGGATCACACAAGCACCGACCACGCCGGCCGCCGCTGCTGAATCAACGGAATCGGCGGAATAACTTTGGCGTCAGTCGGAGGGTTATACGCCGGAACCGCCGAAAATTTCGTTCGGGTGTCAGGGGACAACGAAACGGCCAACTGATTTGAACGGCGCGCAGGGTATACACGCTCACATTTCTCGAACTGGGCGTACCCGGAGTAAAATGTGCTTGCTAATCGGATGATTGGCACTTGGGCCGCAAGGAGTTGCGGTTAATTATCTTGCATGGAGTTGCAAATGAATCAAGTTACCGGAAAAATCACATCCATCGCCACCATCGGCGAGATTTTTCAGAAATCCCCGACGATCAATCGCCTGATATTGAAGCACGTTGGTCAATCGGCTTGGGAAATCACCAAGTGTGACGGCGAGCGGCCAAATAACCTGCGTGAAGTTGCCGAACGTTCGGCGGGTAAGTTCGCCTACGAACGCAATATCAAGCGGGGTTTCGAGGCACTGAGCGGATACGACATCGACAGCGACGAGCAGATCAAGGTCGTGTACCGCCTACCGAGCGATTGAGGCGCTGTACGCCGGAACCGCTGAGAATTCCGACGCAAAACCTCAGCGGTTCCGGCGGACACCCCAGTCGGTCGAAAACTCCCGCCCTTCTAACTCGGCACGACGACAGCGTGATACGCCGCCAAGCCACCGACGAAAAAGGCTGCGAAAGAGCCGATGGCAAGGCCGATGGAGATCACGTTGGCCATGGCGCCGCAACGCACCCACCAAACGCTGGTTTTCCCCCAATGCGTGCTCCCGTACGCGTACTGCGACAAGTATCTGAAGCCGGACGCGACCCCTGCTATCCCTGCACCAACCATGAACCATAAAAGTGCTGTCCCGATTTGGGTAAGGAGCGGCGCTCCCGCAACCAGTAGCCCCTTTGCAATCGCGTTGCCGGCGAATGCAAGGACGGTTGCCGCTGCTCCGCCATTTAAACGATCGCGGACCGAAGAGCCGTCTGACCAGCCTCGACTGTCGCCTTGAGCATCTCGACGCTCATCGTCGAGCTTCTCGACAATTCCGCTTTCCATACTTCAAGCTGGTGGTTAGCTTGGGCTTCCGTGATGGAAGGTTCGCCCTGCTCTTGCTGAAGGGCCGTAGCCGATACGTTGGCGAGATAGGCATTCAGATTTGCGATCAGCAATTCCTTCGCTCCGGTTTTCTCTACTTCAAGAACCGCGTCTTGTATTTGTTTGACTGCTTCTGAAGCTTTCATGGCGTGGCATTCGAGTCGACGTGCCGCACACAGTAGCACGGGTTCTAGGCCCTTCGATCTGTCCATCTGGGGGACCCCTAGTGGCCCGCCGAAACGGGCCGGGTCGGGATCACTCGCCGGTCAGTAGCTCGTCGAGCTGCGGACGCAGCCACGTCGCCGTGTTGATCGCGGCCGGCGTAAGCTTGCGGACATAGGTCGATTTGCCCGCCGGCGACCGGCTCGGGCTGTATACGAAGCCGTTGCGCTTCATCAGGTCGCGCACGGGCTTATCCGGCTTGGCGTCGAACACAAACGCGGCGCGGTTGTTGTCCTCCACGTCCTCGCGGTACGTGTAGCCCCGCCCCTGTTCCTCGCGATCGCAGCGCTCCGCGATCTTTTCGAGCGCCGCGATGCGGTCGCGTATGCGCCGGATATTGGCGCTGCTGTTGGTCAGCTCGTAAGATGCGAAGCCAGCGCGGCCTCGATAGTCCGGCCGGAACAGCTTCTCGATGGCGTCGGCCGTGTAGCCAAGCGCGGCAAGGCCGGCGCGATCCTCGCGGCGGATCAGCGTATTCGTGCGCTTCATCCGCTCGTGCCGTTGCTCCAGCTCGGCCAACTTCACGCCCAGCTTGTCTACCGCTTCCGGATCATCGCTCGATATGCCGCCCTTGCCGACAGCCGCGGCGCGGCGCTCCAGTTCCTTCGCCTGGTCTTGCAGCGCGAACGCCTTGCCGAACGTGTTGTGAATCCGTGCGCGATAGTTACGGTCGCGGCGCTCGGAGTGGTGGCCGCGCAAGATGGGCTGACCGGACGGGATAGCGGACGCCATAACCTCGGCGCGGGTATAGGTCATGTTTGACGCCGACCGGGCGCGATCGGCGCGAGCCTCCAGGCGGTCGCGGCGGGCTTGCTGCTTGGCTTCGTACTTGTTCACGGTCTATCTCCTATAGAGTGCCGGGCCACCTCCGCCCGGCTGGGGGTGGCGGCTCACTCGCCGATCTTGCGCAGTTGCTCGAAGTAGTGACGCGACGCCTTTGCCATCTCCATCATTTGGGCGCGGGCGCTGCCGTCACGGCGTAGACGCCTGGCGAGCGCGAGGCTCGCGGCGTGGTTGGTGCGGTGGTAGGTGCTGAGCTTGGTTGGCATGACAAACGCCCCTGTCAACACCAGACGACGCGGCCGTAATCGACCGTGCGGCGGTAGTAGTTCCGGCCATCCCAAGGAGTGAACGTGTATTCCATGTAGGCACACGTAAGGACTACTATCCAGTGATGAAGTGAGAGCTGGTTCATATCGACCTCCAGAGAAAGGGGTTGCCTTTACTGCTGACCGGGTCCCTAGATTCCGAGTCCCGGAGTGGAGTGGTTTGGCGAGGCTGGGGAACTTGACCGTCTTGCCGCCGTTTCCCTGAGTTCGTCGTCCCGCGACGGGGTTAGCCGGCCCGGTGTGGCTGTCAAGGGTGAAACCGGAGGCCGCATGCCCGCGCAGCGAAGCGAGCAGGAACGGGCGAGGATTCAGCGCGCAGCGCGGCCCTTGATGGCCGCACCGGGTTGGCTATGGTCGCGAGAAAGGACGGCGAACTCAGGGGCACGGCCAAGGGCGATTACCGGAGCCGAGCTGAACCGCCGCGCGGCGAGCGCCGATGTGCGGCCGGTCGCACCTGACTAGGGGGTTGCGTTAGGGATTGAAGCCCGCATGGGGCGAGACCCGGACCGGGGCTCGACGCGCAGCGCGAAAGCCCGACCCGAAGCTACGCGTAGGGGAACGCGCGCAGGTTTATCGACACAACGTTTTAGCCTAAAATCAGTCTCGTTGTTAGACGCTCTGCCATTCGCGGAGCGTCTAACGGCACTCCCGGATGGCTTTTCTTTTTGGAGGCCATCATATTCAACGAGCAATCAACTGGTTCGGGAAGTCTGTTCAAGGTCAGTAAAGACGTGCTGCTTGGGTCATCTGACTTGTGGGTAGGTAGTGTGCAAATCGACTCACATATCGTTGTCGCATCAGCAACCGCGATGCTCAGGAATGAGCATCGTTTTGCGGGTTTTCGATTGACGCTTGGCACGACCGATCATATCGGCCGTGGTTTGGGCTATTTCGCCGAACTCCGACCGGCAAGCCAGTTTCCGGCACGTCACGTCAAAAAGGCCGCTGGAGGACGGCCGTCGCGAGGGGACGCGAATCGGCAAGAATCCGCTGCTGTTTGGCGCGGATCAACTTGAAAAATACGCATGCTCCTCTGTCACTTGTCCTAGCTTAGGATATGGAACGTCACGATTGACCTTCCCTTGAGTACTGACCGGATTATGGCACTCGGGGATCAACGGAACTGCAATCGTAGTTGATTGGGGTTAGGCTACTTTCTGTTTCTGTGCCGGCTGTCCAGTTGGCCGACTTCCCTTTCTAATTGCCCAACACCGGCATTCGAAAGAGGATAGAAAAATCGCCGGAGAGAAGGCACGGGCATCGGCACGACCCATTTCAATCAAGGCCCCCGCGCCGTCGGGATCGTGACCAACGACCCTTCGCGTTTGTCGCCGACAGGTTTCGCCCGATCGAGCGTAACGCTATTAGCTAATAGAGTACGTTTGAGATAAATCAGGAACTATCGTGAAAAAAACCTGGACTCGATGGATATGCCAAATTTGGTGGATTTTACCAATCGGCTCGACGGTCAGCGCGGCTGCTTTGGCACAGGGCGATGCAGACACGCAATGCATGGCGATACTTCAGGAGTTGGGAAAG
Organism: Paraburkholderia aromaticivorans; assembly: GCF_002278075.1. Taxonomy (NCBI): domain Bacteria; kingdom Pseudomonadati; phylum Pseudomonadota; class Betaproteobacteria; order Burkholderiales; family Burkholderiaceae; genus Paraburkholderia; species Paraburkholderia aromaticivorans. The sequence continues at coordinate 21,044 of NZ_CP022995.1, forward strand.
TTGAACGACGAAGCAGCCATCTGCAGTCGCGTCGGGGAAGCTCAGAGCGTTTGCAGTCAAGCGAGTAGTGCGAACCCATTCCTAGCTCAGCTAGCGAGAAACTGCTCAACTTCGAGGTCTAATTCGAACGGCCCCAACGAGGGCGGTTTCAGTCATTCCGAACCGGCTCCCGCTGATCACAGTCTTGCGAATGGGAAAATGTGCCAGTCCGATGATGAGTGCCGCAGCGCTGCCTGTTATCCTGGGCCAGACGGAGACCACCATTCTTATTGTGTCAAACGCAGCATGAATTGCGCATGGCCAGGGTTTGACGGCGCTAAGTACGGTGCGTGGGGCCAGTTCCCACAAGGGAGGATGAAGTGCGCAAATCCGGGAGGTGGCGAGCGCGCGCATTTTGTCTCCCCAGACAGGATCGAATGATTGGCAGAGTGGATTGCGATTTCGACTCCTGTTCGAATACCCATGGAGATAAACCATGCCCCCCGCTAGGGATTGATGCCCGAAGGGGCACGACTCGGAACGAGGCTCGACGCGCAAGCGCGAAAGCCCGACCCGAAGCTACGCGAGGGGAACGCGCGCAGGTTTGTCGACACAACGTTTGGGCCTAAAATCAGTCTGGTAGACGCTCTGCCATTCGTGGAGCGTCTAACGACACTCCCGGATGGCCCTTTTTTGGAGAAAGCTGGGTGAGCAAACCGACACTGCTATCAGCGCTTTACTGCTCAAACAGGTTCTAATAGCAATCGCAAGGCGTTTCGTTGCCTGGCATGCAAATCCAGCCGTCAGGTTGCACGGGTCTCTTACCACGCTGTCCGCAAAATTTTGCGCAAGTAGTAACCTCCGTGCGTCCCGGCCCGCATCTCCCATTAGACATAGGACTTGTTAATCCGGAACTCCGGTTCTGGCCAGCCTGCCAGGTTGGATTCTGTGGAACCGGATTCAAGGCTCTCGGCGGCGGTACAATATTCGGGTGGACCTGCTGCTGAATCTCTTGATTATCCTGTTCAATCTGCCTTGCGATTTCAGCGTCTTCCGCGGCCTTGTAGGCACGTAGATCAGGCGCAGAAACCGTTGCAATAGCTCCCTTCCCGGCGAGTAATCTTGCAGTATGGTCAAGGCCTGCATAGTGGGCAAAGTCCAATGCCGTCCAGCCGCGTTTATCCGTGACGTTTATCGACACCCCAAGAGCAAGAATCGTGTTGATTACGATGTCATTGTTCGGAACTGACGACGCTCTCATGAGAGGGGTTTCCAGCGTACCCGGGTCCTGGTAGTTAATGGGAACCTTCGTGAACAGGTAACGGATGGTTTTAGCGTCCGATTTTAGCCCGGCCGCAAGGAGCAGCGCCTTGCCATATGTGAGGCGGCCACCGCTTTCCGCAATCGCTTGGTCGATGCCATTCAGGTCATTATTTTTGGCCAACTGATACAGGCGCGCTTCCGGCGTCGCCGCACATCCAGCCGCGACAAGAATGAAGGAGAGAAGAATCCAACGGCTAGCCCTTGAAAGCAGCTTAAGGTGATCCAAGACATTGCTCACGTTGCCTCCCTACTTCATAAGCCTCACGGCCACAGTTGAATCTTATTTCGTACATTTCGCCGTCAATGCAAGGAATTTGTTTTCATCACTGTCCCGAAGACGACTGGCTGCCGCAAAGTTATCTAGAATTGAACAGTCAGTTAATTCGCCACCTCCACTTCGATTTTCTACTGCTGGATCAGGGGTCGGACTGAGTCCGGGTGCAGGATTTGAAAATCTTGTCGACGCCACTTCCGAAGTGAAATTTTTCAACTGAACAGACGCAGAGTCCAACTGACGAAAGACATTATCGTATTCACGTTGTATGGCATCTAATGCGGTCCCCTGAATTTCTGAAATCACCGGGTTTTTTGATCCATTTCTGGCCAGACTCCATGCAGACTCGTAAGCTTGTTGCGCTAGGTCTTCGCGATCTGGGCCATTTTTCCCAAACGCTTCAGGATACATTTTTCTTAAAAGCGCCTGTTGGCCAGATTTCACCAAGGCCTTCTGCAAGAAGGCTTTCGGGTCAGTGATGAGATTTGTGCTGTTAGAGTACAGATCCGCGATGCGTTTCCCTTTTTTTATTAGGTCGGCGAGGCGTTGCTGGTTTCGATCCGCGTCGCGCTTCGAAGCCGCGGCCGCGCGCTCGACGGCGGTAGCGCGTTGATGGCAGAGATCTTCTTCTTGGGAGCTCTTCTCGTGGATTAAGCATGATTGCTCTTGGAGGTCAACGCACTGAATCCAGGCGGTGATTCCAGAAGGCTTACACCTCCCCCCTCCTGTAGCCGTGCCGAACATCGTCTTCTGCTCAAGGCATTTGCTGTATCGCTCATTCGCAGGCCTGATCCAGTTTTCGTAATGCTCGAGCACTAACACACGACAATCCTCGGCCGTAGGAGCAGTGGGTACGACAGGAAACAGATTCCAGTCTATAGCTTCAACTTGCTGGGAAAAAGTGATCAGTAGCGTAACGAATATTCCCGATAGTTGGTGTTCACGCATACTCGTTCCATTTGTGGTTAAACAGGAGATCCTAGCGATTTTGCCGCGCTAAACATGCAAACGCCGCAGCGATTTCCCTATTTGCAACCGTTGCAAAATGGGCCACGACGTACCCGCCATATGCGGGAGGAAGAGGCCCCTGACCACTGGACCCCTTGAGGAGATCCGCCATACTTTTCTCGCACGGTTGCGGATTTGTGTCGTAATCGGGACAACTGCTCAGTGCAGCTTGTTTCGCACCAGCTTCCACTCTCTGGGCTTCTTTAGCCTGATCAAGTGCAGCTTTTGCAGCCTGCGCAGTTGAATAGCCTTGCTGGTGAGCTCGCTCCAGCGCGAGTGAAATATCTTCCTGCAATATCTTATTGCGCATATCTGTGACGTCCGGATCACCCGGATACCGAGGAATGACTCTATCCAAATAGGAAAGATTGGTGGGACATCCTCCGCTCGACTGCGCTGCGCCCAAAATAGGGGGAAAAAGGACGGCAACAAGTACGATTGAGTGCAGGGACCGTAATCTGACTATTTCCGGAATCATTGAAATTCCCCTTTTTCGGATTTGGATGCTTGGCTTTTCCCCGGTTTTTGGGGCAGCAGGTCCCGAACGCGTGTCGCCAGACCGACCCACTCGGACTCGTAAACGCAGGCGTGGCCCAATCTCACCTCGTCACTCGTTATCGTCTGCGCCTGTGCAATGAAGCTTGTACAACACGTCGCCCCTAGCTTTCCATTTCGCGCAGAGTTCCGCATGGCTGGGGCGGTCGTTCCGTGGATCGTTGATCGGCGGCGCCTGACGACCGTGGTTGCACTGAGGATCGCGAGCGGTATCACACCAATCGGTCGTCCCTTGGGCGAACGCTTGAACCGGCAACCCTAAAATTCCTAGTGATAGCAGCCCAACAATCGCAGCAGACATATGTAAAGGCATAATTTTATTCTCTGAAATTTAAAACCTCACCCCCAGGTACACGCGTCGGACTTTCACTGCATGCGGTCGGGGTTTGTTGCCATCCTGGGTCGCCTATTGGTTAGCGCGGTCACGCGAGGGAGTTAGCAAACCGCGGAACGCCGCAGGAGCAGCGAGAATAAGGACGAAGAAAATGGTCACTTGTACTTGTCGCGTCACTATTTTCTGGCCTTGGGGCTCGCGCCGGCCCGTGGATCCGCCAGCAATGGCCAATCACTGAATTAAAGCATTTCGTTGCCGTAAAGCCCAGGACAAAGGCGAGTTCAAAAACGCAGTGGTAAACGTCGGATCGATTGTCTTGGCACAAGCGGGATTCGGAAACCTTGCCGCGCATTCGGCATGCCGAGAGCGTGTCCCTTCGCGTCGGACTGAACAAAGGGAGCCCGCAATCGCGAGGGCCTTATTCTTTCATCGGCTTGGCGAGTTTCGCGACCGTTCCTACAAAAACCAACGCTACCGACGTGCGCAAATTTCCGTTTCTTGAGATGCACCTATCTGTATGCAGCTCTACGCGGCGCGCTCGGCGCGCTGCGACAGCAGCCGGAATAACGTCGATCGGTGAATGCCGAACAGTGCGGCGATTTCCTGCATGCTCGTGTTGCCTTCGTCCGCGAGGCGATAGATATGGTCAAGCTGCGCCGGCGTGAGCGTCGGCTTGCGGCCGAACTTCGTACCGCGAGCCTTGGCCGCTGCGCGGCCGGTGCTCGTGCGCTCAACGATCAGGCTGCGTTCGAACTCGGCGATCCCGGCGAACACGGTCAACACCATACGGCCGGCCGGCGTCGTCGTGTCGGCCCACGGCTCGGCGAGACTGCGTAGGCCGGCGTTCGCGGTCTGGATACGTTCGACAATGTCGAGTAGGTCGCGGATGCTCCGCGCGAGCCGATCGAGGCGAGTCACAACAACGACGTCGCCGGCGCGCAAGTGGTCGAGCAAGCGATCGAGCTGCGGGCGATCACGGCGAGTGCCGGTGATTTTCTCGGCGAAAATCCGGCCGCAACCGGCCGCGCGTAGCTGCGCCTCCTGATTGGTCAAGTCCTGGTCGCGCGTCGAAACACGGGCGTATCCGATCAGGAATGCGCCCGTCTCGATATCGCGCGTCGCAATATCGGCCGGGTCTCTCACTGGTTACCTCGCGCTTCGAGCCATGACATGGCCTCGTTGAGAGCGTCGTCGTGCGCGGACTGTTGAAGGTGTGCACCCCATGCGTCGCGCGGCCTCGCACTGCTCGCTTTGGCTAGCCAATGCGCGCGCTCGGCCTCGGTGATTCCGTTCCACCAGTCGATGCCGGCTTGCGGATCTGCATCAGCGTCGGCCGGGAACACACCTCCTCCTACTTCCGCGCCGTCCTCAAGGAGCCGCAGACGCCATCCCCCTCCCAAATTGGAAGGGCGTGGCTCAATCTCGTAGCTGTAGCTGGGTACTGAGGTATTAACCATTGTCCGTTACCTGTCGTTGTCAGTAGCGCGGGTGTCAGGTTGCTGCTTCGCGGCGATGTTGCCAGAGAGCGTGAATCACATCGAGGCGGTTGTCGAACTTGCCGATCACGTGGCAATCGGCGTCTGTCTCTTCGTCGTAGTGGGCGGCGATAACCACGAGCCATTTACGTCGAGCTTCAAATCGTAGCCGCCAACGTCACCGTTGGTTTCTATCGACATGGTTACTCCCTCATCGGGCGTCTCAGGATCACATCGACCACTCGGTACGCCCACTACCGCGCGCCATGTTGCAAATTATAGTCGCATATGTAGCCGTATATAAGACTATAATTTGCAACATCGCAAAGCCCGGTCGCATCGAGCTTTGCCGGGATCGGCGCAACGTTGCAGAACTTAGGAGTTTTGCAACGTCATGCCCTATGTTCCGGGCAGCATCTTAAAACTGCACGATATGTAGCGCTGCCGGAGGGACGAACCAATACCAAGCTGGTCGCGGTTGCACTGGAAGAACTGAGTGTTCGACTGGGAGCCGAAAGGAACGCGCCGGCACCATTGGGTCGTCGCCCCGCGTGATGGCCTTCCCCTCATTCCACGAAACAGGCATCGAGACAGCCATACCAGAGCGCGCGCGAACTCAAAACGGCGCGACGGTACTTGCCCCGCGGCCGTTGCGGAGATAGCAGTTGTACTCTTCCTTCCAGACTGCAACTCGGTTTCGCACTTTCATGAGTGCGCGAAGTGCCGGGTGGGCAGCTCAATCCCGAAAGCGTCCGCGAATCGGGGGGCAGGGGCAGGACGGCCAAACAGAAATCCTTGTCCCTCCTCGCATCCCAGGCTTTTCAGGACCTCATGCTGCTGCTCGCTTTCGACACCTTCGGCAATCGTCTCCATCCCGAAACTGCGCGCCACGTGAAGAGTGGCGCGGACCACCGAGGCATCACGTTCCGATTCGAGCATGCCTTGCACGAAAGAACGGTCGATCTTGATCCGGGTGACCGGACAGCGTTTAAGCACACTTGGCGACGCATAGCCAGTGCCGAAATCGTCAAGGGCAATCCCGACCCCACGCTTCCTTAGTTTCTCAAGTGAATCCAGCACGGCGTCGTCGCGGTCGAGCACGATGTTTTCGGTGACTTCCAGTTCGAGCGCCTGCGGCGGCAGGCCATGTCGCTCCAGAACGGAGAAGACCTGCGAATCAAGGTCGCCGTTCGTGACAATCTGCGCGGCGAACAGGTTGACGCCAATGCGGAAGTCGTTCGCGCCGCTTCTGCGCCAGAGCGCCGCTTGCGCACAGGCTTCATCAAGGACCCACCATCCCACCGCCGCTGCCAGTGGGCCACTTTCCAACGCGGGAAGAAAAGCCGCGGGCGAGAGAAGACCATGCTGCGGATGCAGCCAACGTATGAGCGCCTCCGCGCCGGCAAGGGTACCGTCTGCCAGCCGGATCTGAGGTTGATAGAAAAGCACGAATTCGCCATCGTTGACGGCCCGATGCAACTCCATGCTGTAGAGTTGATTCGCCACCGCTGTTTCCCTCAGCGCGCTGACAAACGATACCGATTTGCCACGGCCGAGGCTTTTTGCCCTCGAAAGCGCCAAGCCTGCATTACCGATGAGCTGCACCGCTTCCAATGCGTGAAGCGGCGCAATCGCTATGCCGCAGCAGGCCGTCACGCGCATCTCCTGTCCGGCGATGATGATCGGTTCGGAAATACTGCTCATGACGGCACTCGCCGTCTCGTTCGCCTGTGCAGCGCCGGCGTCTTCCAGCAGAATCGTGAACTCGTCTCCGCCAATGCGCGCCACCCTATCGTGCTGCCGTGTGATCCTCTCAAGACGGCGAGCTACTTCGCAAAGGATTCCGTCGCCTATCGCGTGGCCTAACGTGGCATTGATGTCCTTGAAGGCATCGAGGTCGATCATTAACAGGGCCAAGGACGACGTATTCTTCAGCGTCTGTTCTACACGCCGATAGAAGCCAGTCCGGTTGACCAGCCCGGTGAGACTGTCAGTGCTGGCCAGACGGTGCAGTTCGTCCTGTTCGCGTCGAAGTGCGGCCTGATCAGTCAGGAATGCGTTGAATATCGTGCTGCCATTCCGGCGCCCACGACTCAGGTATAGCTGGAGCTCAAATTCCGCCCCGTCCTTGCGCAACCCGTGCAGGTTTGCCGCCATGGACAGCCTGTCGTCGGCCAGGCCGGCCGCGGCACGCGCAACGAGGTCGCGTACTCCGTCCCTCTCGCGCTCGGGAACGAGCGCATCGAAGGACCGGGCAAACCCTTCCTCTGGCCCATATCCATACAGGGCGGCAGCTGCATCGTCCCAGGCAATCACGGCGTGCCTCTCATCGAACTGTACAAGGGCACCGGACTGGTTGCGGTCAGTTTCCCGGAAGGGCTCCGCGGTCTGTTGCATGGCCATTTCCACGCGACGCAACTCCAGCCTGTCGGCAGCCATTTTTGCCAGTTCGCCCAGACGCTCACCGTCGTCCGACGAGAAATCGTGATGCGGCTTGTTGTCGATCACGCAGAGCGCGCCGAGCGCGTGACCATCAGGTGACAACAGCGGGACGCCAGCATAAAAGCGCACATTGGCCTGTCCCGTGACCAGAGGGTTGTCGTGAAACCGGTCGTCGAGCGTAGCGTCGGGCACCACCATCACGCTGCCCTGCGTAATCACATGTGCGCAGAAGGAGGCGTCGCGGCTCATGTTGACGTCTCCATTTTCCAGGCCAACGCTAGCGGCAAAGAAGACCTGGTCGCTGCCGATCATATTCACCGCGGCAACGGGCATGTTGAACATGCGCGCCGCAATCCTGACGACCGGGTCGAGGCTGGGTAATGGCTGCTCCGTGCCGAGTTCATACGCGGACAGGGCCTTCAGCCGTTCTGCCTCCGTCGTCATTACTGGCGGACATTTCATAGACGTTCCCTCCCGTTTCCGAATTCTCGACCGAGCGGTCTTGGTGTTATTTCCAGCGACCTTTCTTTCGCATCCGCAGCGATACGCCGCCGGCCTCCAGAAAAGTGAGCAAAAGACTGAGGGTCATGGTTCGCCCGTAAAAGAATCCCTGCGCCAGGTCAACCCCTGCCTGGCTGACCACTGCATGATGACTGGCGCTCTCCACACCTTCTGCAATCACAGTCGCCCCCAAAGGACGAACAGCACCGACCACCGCGCTCAGGCGCTCCCGGCGCTCGTCCTCGTCGAACGTCATGATGTGCCTGTCGATCTTGATCTGCTCGAAACCGAACATTTCGAGCCGGTCACGATGAGACGGGACTTCGTCTACATTGGCCAGGGCAAACCGCACGTTCTTCGCTCTTAATGTCGCGACAGTATGAAGAACATCAGCAGTGGGTGCCGCGCAGCCGCGTTGTGGCATGTTCAGGACCAGTCGGGACAGGATCGACCTGGCCGACCGACTGACATCCGACGCGAAGCTTTTGCTTTCAACATGAGCAGCGCTAACATCCACCCCGATGAACAGGGAGCTGCCGGCTGTGGTCTCTGCGAGCTCCTGAGCCGCAGTCGAAAGGACGAAGCGGGTGAGGCGCGCGCTCAGCCTGGTTTTCCCGAGAATATGCATATAGTAGGCCGGCCCCCTGGAACCATACTCTGCGTTGTTCCAGCGGATCATTGCCTCGACCCCCACACACCCTCCCTTCCGCAAGCTCATTACGGGCTGGTACTCCAGGCGGAACTCGCCTCTTCTCAGGCCTGCCTCTGCGGCACGAATGAGCCTGGCCTCAGGCGCCAGTCGCCGCTTGTAGAAAGCCCAGGCTCCGAGGCCGAGCAGACCCATGAAGGCCAGCCACAAAACGAGCCACAGTCCGAACCAGGATAACAGGGTAGCGCGGAGGCGCGCGTTTGCCGAGTAAACCAAAGGCGTATCAGGTTCGCGCAGCGGTGTCACGCGTGGTGCGGCATTTTCAACAGCACGTGCAGGAATTGGATCACAGAACCCGGCGGGACCGCAGCCGTCCGTGTCCAGCGAAAGCGTTCTGGCCAATGGGGCAGCGACTGTCGGTGCGCGGACGTCCGTATCGGGCAAAGGAGGCGGCCGGGAGACGTCATCGCGCCTTTCCTGCGGCGCGTCGGCCGAAACGGCGATTTGACCTGCCGACGCCGACGGAGTGTGAATGGCAGGAGAGATGCAATCCATCTGTGGCGCGACTGCCGACTGTAACGGGCCGCCCAACGGCGCGGGCGCCAATGAGTTGGCCGGAAGCGCGCACACCACCTGAAATCGCCATGAGTCAACCGCCACCTGATCCGCAGTCAGACCGACTACCGACCGTGTGGCGACGCCATGTCGCGGTTGGTTGTAGACGGCGAGATCCGCAGGCGTCACCGCTTGTACGGGTAAGGGAAAAAGTGCAGGAAGCAGCGCCATGAAGGCCCGCATCAAGGTGGGCGCGACCCAAGATCCATTGATCAACGCTTTCCTCCTTCCGCGACGTATTACAGAAAATTTCAATCCCGGGCAATTGTATCGTTTTGATGGATTTAAAATGTTACTTAATGATGAATATCAATAAATGTACGAAAAGCGGCTCGCTTGACAATCTGGATCTTGACAGCATCCCCATAGGCAGATTGCAAGAATAGGAATTTGAGACGGCAGCAACGTCAAAAATGGATACACAAACGTGTATCCATGTGCTAGGCTCGCGCCATGAAAGACGCCGGCATCCGTATCCGAGTAGAAAAAGACTTGCGCGAAGCATTTGTGGCGGTCTGCCAGGAAGAAGACAGGCGAGCGTCGGACGTGCTGCGTGAGTTCATGCAGACCTATGTCCAGCGTCATCAAATAGGGCAAGGCGATCTTTTCGTTGGATCGGCTCACCGGTCGCCGCACAAGAGAAAGGCGACGTAAGCAGCTACCAAACTTCAGTGTGAAAAGCGGCAGGAGCAGCGGGTGCAACCGCTGCTCCTGCCTGACCACAACCCTACTGCCTGAGGAGTAGAGATATGGCTAATGAGAATGATATGACGCTGAAAGCTCGCAGCGGAAGTGTTGAGCACGTGGATCTTGCTGAGCCGCGAGCGCGCAGGAAGAAACCTTCAGCAGCAAAACGCACAGGTGGAAAAGGAAAAGGTCTCCCCCCACTGCGCACCATCGACCTGTTTTGCGGCGCGGGCGGCATCACTGAGGGATTCCGGCAGGCTGGGTACGTGAGCTTATATGGCAACGACGTAATGCCCGAGGCCATCGAGACGTTCAAGCTTAACCACCCAGAAGCCATCGCCGACTGCCGACCGATCGAAAGCGTCGAGCCGTCGGAAATACGGAAGCGTCTGGGTTTGCAGCCTGGCGAGCTTGACGTGCTGGTAGGCGGTCCCCCGTGCCAGGGATTTTCAATCAATGCGCCCGAGCGCTTCCTAAAAGATCCGCGCAACAAGCTTTTCGAGCACTACGAGCGTTTTCTGGAAGAATTCCAGCCCAAGGCTTTCGTGTTTGAAAACGTGCCCGGTCTGCTGTCACTGGGCGATGGCAAGGTGTTCCGCCAGATTGTCAAAATCTTCACCGGGCTTGGGTACGCGGTTACGGCCAAGATCCTTTTTGCGGGTCACTACGGTGTGCCGCAAGAGCGCTGGAGATTGATCCTGCTTGGCTCCAAGTCAGGCGAAGTGGCGCACCCGGAGCCAACGCATTACGCCGTCGGTCGTGCCAACTTCCGGGGTGGCAATACGATGACATTCCAGCTCGACGACAGCGACCGCGAGCGGCTGCTGCCGGCCGTCACCGTCGGCGCGGCAATCGCTGATCTGCCACGCCTGGCCATGGGGGAAGGCTCTGAGGTGATCGGCTACACAAACGACTCGCACAGCTTCTACGCCGAGCAGATGAGAAATCCTGCTGACGTTACGTTCAACCACTTTGCAGCCAAGCTCTCAAAGCAAAATGCCGAACGGATGAAGCATGTGAGGCCGGGCGGATCATGGCGCGACATTCCACATGATCTGTTGCCGAAAGGGATGCAGCGCGCCCGCCGCTCTGACCACACCAAGCGTTATGGCCGATTGCACCCCGACGGGTTGTCCGGCACGGTTCTGACCAAGTGCGACCCGCATTGGGGAACAGTGTTCCTGCCGGATCAAGACCGTACGCTGACCGTACGCGAGGCAGCTCGCTTCCAGTCTTTCCCGGACAGCTATAGGTTTCTTGGCTCGCGAGTGTCGCAATATGAACAGGTGGGCAATGCGGTGCCGGTGTTGATGGCGAAAGCGATCGCTACCCAGCTGCGTGAGCATCTGACCCAAGAAGTGACGGACTCGAAGATCGCCGAGTCCGCCGTAGAAACCGCTTGAGTTATTCCCCGGCGGCGCTGGCGTCGCCGGGTTCTATCAGCTTGAGCTGGTCGGCGTATGGATCGTCCTGATTGAGCGATGGATGCACAATCTTTTCGGTAATGCGTGTTTCGAAGGTCGGCAACGGTACGGGCTTACCTCCCGTTAGTCCCTCCACAGAACGCTCAAGGGTGGTGTAGCGGACTTCATCGCGCACGATGCGCGTGCGCTTTCCGCCTTCCACCTCCTCAAACCGGACGACGAACCAGGCAATGTCCGCATTGGAGATGTCGGCCACGTTGTCCATCTCGCCGATAGAGTCAAAGAACGCCCGATCGACCACCACCGCCATCTTCTTGCCCCAGCGCCGGAGCGTCGGCACCTTGATCTGAAGCTGCGGCATCAATCGTTTAGGGCCGCTGCTGCGGTAATCAGGACGGCGACGCCCAGCGGGAAAGATCATCCAATCGACGCTTGTATCGCTAAAAGCCTCAAACTCGCCTCTCATCGCGTCGCCGCTGAAATACACGGCCTGAATCTCCAAGGCAGCCCATTTCATTGGGGCACCTTTCGCCGTCTTGTGGCTGACCAGCACCATGTCGATACGGCCCACATCATCGCCGCCCGCGTTGTCCGTGGTAGCCCCCGCCTCAAGGAAGCCGACTTCGCTGACGAGTATCGGTTCGGGGTCGCCGAGAATCGTCTCGCCTACCCACTTGAAGACATCCAGCGCTTCATGAAAGCGGTACGGGCAGGTGGCCCGCACGTCCCCTTGCCGACCAGTGACGGGCACGCCCACGGCCCGACCGGTGTCCGGGTGCGCAGCGTAGGAATATTGCCGCAGCGAGCAGACGCCGCCATCTTTCGAACAGATAGCGCCGACTTTTCGGGCCTGAAAGGGGCAGGGCTGGGGCGCACGCTGCCTCTTCGGCTTCAGGCACTCCGTGGCGAACTGCTGCCGTTCTTCCGGTGTCAGCTGCGTAAAATTGAAGCCGTACCATTCCCCGATCCCGAAGCGCGGCGATTGGTCTTTTGGTTTTCTAGGTGTTTTTGCCATAACCCCGCACGCTATCACATTGGACAGTTCCGGCCGAGAGACGATCGAATGGGAATGAGCCGCAGCGAGAACATGCGCCGTATTCGGGGCAAGAACACTCGTCCCGAACTTGTCATCCGGAAGCTCCTTCGCGAACTCGGTTTTCCGGGCTACCGCCTGCACCGCAAGGATTTGCCCGGAAAGCCTGACGTTGCCTATATAGGCCGGCGCAAAGCAGTCGTCATCCATGGCTGCTTTTGGCATGGACACGCTTGCAAAATCGGCCTACGGAAACCGCTGACCAACCGTGATTATTGGCTGCCGAAGATAGAGCGCAACCGTGCGAGAGACGCACAGCACCTGGTAGATATGGCTGGGCTCGGCTGGTCGGTGCTGACAGTGTGGGAATGCGAGCTGCGTGACGTGGTCGCACTCTCTGCGAAGCTCGCCGGCTTCATGGAAGACATGGCATGACGTGTCGATGCGTTTCGATGGCCGGAATCTCGGGGCTCGTGGGGAAGTCACGGTGTGACGTCACGAATGGCCTGCCGCGCCTCACGACCGAAAAAAACGGCCGCTTCTAGCGACCGTGAAAAACTCCAGCGTTCCGAGGTTGAAATTGTGCTGGAGCCTGAGAGGTGGTTACTTGTTCTGGTCGTCGGGACGGTCAATCAAAAACTCGGCGGGGTCGCGGCCCTGCATCCAGCCAGGCGGCCGACCGCGCCCCGTCCACGTGTTGCCGGTCGTGGGATCGCGATATTTGATCTTCGGCTTGCTGAGCTTGAAACGAGTGCGCCGCGTCAGATCGACAACGCGAATGCTGTACTGCTGCATCAGCTCTCGAATCTTGGCGAACGCCAGCTCGCGCTCGTGCGCGAAAGCTTCGTCCACTTTCCGCTGGATTGCGTCGCGTTCAGCGATGAGTTCCTCATAAGTTTGGGTTGGCATTATCTTCCCCACGTTCCTCTGATGGTCAACAGGTATGAACCTCCGGACGGTCACCTCGCACGTTTTTGTTTATATCAACCGGCGTTTTTCGGCTGAGTGGTCTTCCATGTCTGGAATGCCTTGTCGCGTTTCAGGTGCTGCACGAGTACATGCTCGATGATGAAGTCGAGCGACACCTCGGCACCGTTCATATCCTGATAGGCCCGCTGGTAGGCGAGCAAGTCGGCGTGCACGTCTTGCGCGAGGTTGACCGGCAGCTTGGTTTTTTCAGGCTCGCGCTTGACGATCGGCAGGAGGAGACGGGCAGACGATTTGCGGGCAGGTTTTTGCGTCATGGTTATTCAGGTCCTCAGTGTTTGCGACGGATCGCTTTGATGACATTCAGCGGCCAGAGCCACACGTAATAAAGCCGCACGTCGATGCGGCTGTGCCAGTTGAGTCCGGCGAACAGTTCTGCGGGCACGGCCTTGGCGAGCGAACAGGCGAGCAGGCCGATCACGACATACACACCGAACGACAGGATGGTGTTATTCGTGACTTGAAAGCCGGCCTGGCGCATGAGGTAGCTGGCGAGGCACATGAACCCGATCAGGACGCCGGCGTTGATCGCGCGAACGCGTACAGCCTTCTGCCGCGTCATGTTCAGGTCGCGTTGCCTGAGCCGGTATTGCTCCTGTTCATGGGCGACGCGCTGTACGTGATCGAGAACCGGCTCGCCCTTCATGCGACCCCGTAAATAGGGAGCGAGCTTCCGGTATGCGATCATCGCAACGATCGCTGCCGCGACGATCCAGAAGATATTGGTGTGATTCAAATGGCTCATGGCCTTTCTCCTTATCTCGCCGCGTTTTGCTTCTTGAATAGCGGGTCATAAAGCAGCTCTACAACGTCCCAATCCTTCATGTAGATGATGAGGTCGAGCGTCGCGTGAATCGTGCGCAGGATCATGTCGTAGTCGAGCATCCGGCCGACCTCGGACGATTTCACAAGGTCCGCGATCCGGCTCGGCGTCTCGGCCGCGCTGTTGGAGTGCGTCGAGAAGATGCCGCCGGGGTGGCCGGTGTTCGCGCTCTTGATGTAGTCCCACGCGGCATCGTCGCGCAGCTCGGTCAGGAAAATGCGATCGGGCGACAGGCGCATGGTGGTTTTCAGGCACTCGCGCGCCGATAGACGCCCTTCCTGTTCGCCGTATACGAGGTAGCCGATTTCGTCGTGATCGTCGGAGCCAACTTCGTGCGTGTCCTCCAGGATCAGCACCCGTTCGCGACGCGGTACGTACTTCAACAGCGTCCGCGTGAACGTGGATTTGCCCGAACCGGTCGCGCCGGCGACGGCCACGTTAAGCTTTCCGGTAATGGCTGCCTTGAGGAAGCCCGTAATGTCGGCCTTGTCGCGCAGGGCAATCATTTCCTCTTCGAACGGTGTGAGCTTCAAGGAATCCGCAAATGTGCGGATCTGTAGTTTCTTGAAGCGCCCTTCCGCATCAAGCTCTTCGAGCGTCTTGTCTACGGCCAGGTGCTTCCGGATCGCAATCAGCACTGTTCCTTCGAGAACGGCCGGCGGCCAGCATATGACGCCGCGCGAACCGTCCGGCAACAACACATCGTTGACCGGTTGGCGCGGCAAGCCGTTCGCGCTGAGTAGCGTGTTCGTGAGCTTTTCGAGATACGACTTGGTAAGGAACGGCGCATCGTGCAGGATGCGCCCCTTCGTGGTCGCGCACACGAGCTGCCCGAAGCGGTTCACGCGCAGCTCGTATACGTTCGGGTCGTTCAGGTACTCATTGAGCGGCCCCAACGTCGAGAGCAACGAACGGTTGTCGAAATACTTGAGATTTGCAGGAGCGTTCATTGTTGAGGCTCATCCATAGAGAGCGTGTACACGTCACTGAAATCAAGGTCACGGCGAACGTAGATCATCACGCGGTCGCCCTGCTGGTCGTACAGCGTCGGCGGAATGTCGATCGTTGCGCGCAGCGCCTCGGCCGCAAGCTGGTTCCCGGTGTTCGATGTGTTGTCCAGGCTGATATTCGTGTTGCCGCCGCTGGAATTGCCCCGGTTGGCCGCGAGCTGCACGAGGGCTTGGCCCACGTCAGAGAACACCGAAATGAACATGGCACCGCCAAACCGGGTCCAGAAATGGGTATCGACCTGGCCGGGGATACCGGAGCTGCCAAGGGAGTTCGTGCCTGGACTGTCGATGTTGACGAGGGTGTTGTCCGGATTGCGCACGCGCGTCCACAATACAAACACGCGGTTCTGGCCCATCTTGATGCCGCTGGAAATCTCGCCATCGACGTGCGCGCCCTTGTCGACCAACTTCACCTTGCCATCAGCCGAATAAACATCGCTGCTGACCTGACACGACACCATACCGGGCTGTGTAGTGTCCAGCTCGGTCTTCGTGCCGCACGGGATCATTACGCCGCTCGGCACCGTGAGGCTCGGATGCGCGAGCATGGTCGCCTTGACGGCCTGCGGCCGTGCGGCAGTCGTGGCCCGGTCGAGTGTGTCACTGCTCTGGCTGACGCGCTGGACCGGCGAGCCACCCGGCGACGCCGGCGGGGGGGCGCCGGCGTCGGCCTGTGCGCCGGCGCCCTGGGCGTTGCCTGAGCCGCCCTGGCTTCGGCCCAACCGACGCATGTTCGCCAGTTCCTCCGGTGAGGCCTGTTGCTGGCCCTGTGCAGCGCTGTTCGTGCTGGTAGCCGGCGCGCTGGCTGGCTCCGGTGAGCTGGTCGGTACGGCGCTGGCCGGTGTCTCGGTAAAGTGACGTACGGGTAGCGCGCCGGCAAACGTCTGGTCGCGCTTCGAGCCGGCCTGGTCCGCATCGGGTGCCTTCGGGTGCAACGCGTGCCACGCGAGAAAACCGATCAGTGCGAGGGCCAACAGGACCATCAACAGAAGAAAGGCCGCAAGACCTGGAACGGACCTCCTGGGGCCGGCCACGAACGGCTGCCGCCCGTCCGGCACGGATTCCGGCGTATCGATACGGTCGGTCATTGGTTATCTCCATTGTCCTGTTTGAGCGCTCGCCGAACGTAGGGCGAAACCGTGCCGCTCGGATTCGCGCCGAGCGCGGGATTGAAGTTCTGGTTGCGGACGCCGATTACCTTGTTGCCCGACCGGATGCGCCATTCCTTGGCGACCAGCTCGGCGACGATGATGTTGTGGTTCGGCCCTTCGATATGCACGTTAGGAACGGTTTCCTTGCCGCTTGCGCTGATATAGGTGATGGTCGGCAACTCGGCGTTAGGCAGGAACTTGAAGGACGTGAAGCGGTAGTTATCCCACGCGTTGACCGGGGCGATATCGTTCATCGCCGGATCGTAGGACCGGTCGTAGCTCATGTTCACCAAGCCCTGGTCGGAAGCCGTCGCGAGTGCATCCTTGACGCGCTGCGCGTTCGTCTTCGCGAGCGCCACACGCCGATCGTCGTCCGGGTAGTTGTAGTTCAGCGCGATCGTGGCCGAACGCATCGCCCACGGTGTCTTGATGAAGCTGTCGGCCGTGTTGCCGGCGCTGCCATCGTCGGCCTTCTTCGAGCCAATGAAATGCAGCAGCAAGTGATACACGTGGCGATCGGTAACCAGCACGAGGTTCGTGTCGCTGTTGGCCTGTGTCGGCTGCACGAAAATATGGTTGCCGTTCTGTGAGAGCGCCCACGCGGCCTGGTCGCCAAAGGCGTGCGTAACGTACCGCTCGCCGGGAGCTACTGTAATCGTCAACGCGAGGCCAATCACGCAATTGACCTCAACGGTATCGATCGGGTTATAGGTGACCGACTTGATGCGACGATCGTAGGGCGAGTCTTTCTTCGGGCCGATGGCCCATGCGTGCTGCACGCCCGTGAACGCGAGCGCGGCGAGCAAGGGAATCATGGCAAGGCGCATGGTCAATTCTCCGTAGCCTCGGCGTTCGGCCGGAAGGCCAACACCTGCAACCCAAACGGGTTGATGAATCGTTGCTTCGCGGTCATGGGCTTGGTCGTATACTTGTACGCAACCGTCGCGATCCAGTATTTCGTCGGTTCGTCACTCGGGCGGGCGCGATACTTCTTGGTTGTGGTGTAACGCACCGTCGCAATGCCATGCTCGCGATCGAGAATGACCGACGAGACGTTGACCCTGTTCATTTCGGTATCGCCGAGCTTCTTGTCGGGCGCTTCCGCGCCGTTCCAGAGCTTCTGATACTTGTCCGCGACCTCGCCGGTTGCTGTGAGGCTGATAAAGTCGTAGTCGGCCTGAGCCGAGTAGAACTCATAGCCTTCGTGGTGGATGACGAATTGAGCGATCCAGTAGCTATCCACAACCTCGCCGTAAGACGTGGTTTCGCCAGGCATGAGCGACACTTGCTGGACCGCACCGGTCTTCGGGTCCATGACGAGCATGTGTTCCGGAATCGGCTGGCTGTAACGCCAGATGACGAAGCCGGCCAGGGCGAGCGAGAGGAACCCGAAGCCGATGGCCGAAGCGCTCACTTGCCACGCGCGCTTGCGTGAGGTCAGGACTTCATCAAGTAGATCGACTTCGAGGCCTTGACGCTCTTCCTTGTACTTCTCAATGTCGCTCGCGGTGATCGGCGTCGCGCCCGACTTCCCCAACTTTCCAAGGGCTAAATTCATCATTGTGCGGTTCCTCCTGCATTTTTCGACGTGAGCGATTGCGGTGCGACACGGCCCTGCAGCTCTTCGGGAATGGTCTTGTTGACCGGAACAAGCTTGGCCATGTCAGGCTCGGGCGGGGGCGTGACGTGAGCGCATCCGGCAAGTGAGGTCACCGCCAACAGACCGATAGCAATGTGGCGAATGTTCATGGATTCCTCCCTCAGATTGGTTTTAGGAATTGCTCTGCGAGCTTTGGGAGCCGCGCCCGGAAGCATTACTTGCGCTGCCGCTGCCGCTCGATGACGGCGAGCTGCCGCCGCTGCTCGATGAGCTGCCGCCGCCGTATGACCCGCTCCCTTGGGAACCTCGGGCGTAGGAGTAACCACCGCTGCCGCCGCTGGAGCTGCCGGACGATCCGCCGGCGGAACCCGACCCGCTTCCGGTGCCGCCACCGCTGCCGCTACCTGACCCGCTGCTGCCGCCACCGCTGCCCTTGCCGCCACCGCCGCCGCTCGAACCGGGACGCGGCTGGGGAAGGTGCTGGGCGAGTTTCGTGCTGACGCCGCCGGTCCATCGCGCGGCGAGGTCAGGCAAGGACTTCAAGAGGACAACGGCCATGACGGTGATGATGCCGGCCGTGATGATCGGAGCCAGCACGGCTTGATCTGGGTTCGGCTTC
>NZ_CP022996.1 GCF_002278075.1 Paraburkholderia aromaticivorans
AATAAGGGACTTCATGGTACTTACCTCCAGACTTTGTTTTTCCTGCTACGAACAGCCCTGTTCGTAAACCAGTGACTACAGTCTAGGTAAGCGGACGCTTAAGATTAAGGCAGATGTCAGGAAGGGATTGTTGCTGAATATGGGTAAACCCTATATCTGCGTTCAACCTGTCCGAAACCGAACGGTTTCGTACAGCCAGATAACACGACCGCAATTTGAACGGCGGTGAACAACACATTGGTCCAACCCGTTTGGCGCTGGGTGTGCGCCGTCTTCCATTTTGACCAGCGCGCCGGCATGTCGACGACCAAATTCTTCAACAGCGCGGAGCAACGCCGTCCGACAGCCAAACTGACAGATAAGTAACACCTTTCTGTCAGTCTGGGCGCCCGGTCGATTCAGCCTGCCCGGGCTCGCGGCCAAAGTGTCAGATAACTGACACTTTTCTATCAGTTCCGCAGCCCGGCGACATCATCAGGCGCAAACGTCTGTCATGGCTTCCCGGTTGCCTCGAAGATCAGCCGCTCCACCACCTCCCGGATTGTCTCACCGTGATTCCTGGGCCCCTTGAGGATCTGGAAAGCCTCAGGGGATATCCGCACCCTGGGCAGGGCGTCCGCAGGCTCCGCGAGGCCCTCCAGGCGCGTTCCGCCGACCAGCTCGGCCTTGACCCGCCACACGCTGCCCTTCGGTAGCCGGTGGGCGGTCACAAATTCAGACTTGCTCATAGGTTGCCCTCAGGTAGTTGTTCCAGACCCATCGGCCCCGGCCTTCGCCGTGGCCGAGGTCGCGCGAACATAGCGCGAGCGCTTCTTTCTGGCTGTGACCTTCGCTCAGGTAGTGCTCGTAGTTGTCGCGGCAAAAGGCTCGTCGCAGCGAGTGGCCGGAATCCGTGCCCTTCAGGCCTAGGCTCGCAAACCGCCCGTGAACCTGCTGTTTGGCCGCACGATCGCTCGGCGCGTCGACCAGGTAGCGGCGTCCGGCCACCACTTCGAGCGCCGCCCTGATGGCCGCCAGCGCCCTCTCCCGGTAGGGGGGCGGAATGCAGGTGTCTCGCGTGCGGCCGCCCTTGGTGCCGTGGCGCACCGTGATGAAAGTCTGTCCGCGCGCCAGCGTCGCTTCCCACTGCTTCAGGCTTTTGTGGCTTTCGATCATCTCCTCACGGCGCAGACCCAGGCAGCGCTCGAGCTGGATCCACGCCCGCGTGTCGGCCGCCGCGCGTTCGAGGGCCTGCGCCAGCACCGCCGCACTGACCACCCGGCCGGTGCCGATGCGGGTGCCCGCCGGCACGCCGAGCTGCGCATTGGTCAGGGCGTCGGCCCACTCGCCGCGCCCCACTCCGTGCAGGGCGCGGCGCAGGTGACTGACCTCGTTCTGGATCGTGCGCGGCGTGATGCCCGCCTCGATGCGTGAAGCCACGTAGTTCCGCAACTGCTTCTCGGTAACGGCAGGGGGATCGACCGGGCCATAACGTCCCAGCTTCGCATGGGCCGCGAACGCGAGGAACGTGGTGTGCATCTTCTGCCGGGTCAGGGTCGCCGCGCCCCGATGAAGCGCCGCGGCCATGAATTTCGCTTCGATCGATTTTGGTCTGTTCGATGTGGGCTTGCTCATGATTCTCGTTCGTTGGTTTTTTTGACATTCCGTCGCGCTCCAGCGTGCCGGGTCCCGCTTCCGTTTAGGGAGGAGTGGCCGCCACCTGGAGGTGGGTTTGTGTGGCCGGGGTACAGCATGCCGATCAGGTCATTTGTCGTTCACCGGTTGGCCGGCTCGACGCGCTGACGGGCGCATAAACATCGCTTAACTATGTCGTCGAGAGACGCGCGCCTTGGCCAGCAAGGACGAAAGAGGGGCGCGGTAGCGCGTCACTGCTACGCAATGCGAAGCAGTGACGCGCAAAGCCATGCGGTTGCCTTCGTTGAGCGTTCCCGGCGGCCGGGTCGCGGAAGGCGGTGAAGTCATCGTGCGGGGGCTCGCATGCGTGCGCTGTCGGCACAGCGAAACGGGGAGCGTGCGCGCGATGCGCGATTTGGGCGACTCGTTGGACGCCGAAGCTGGAATGGGTGTGCCCGGGTCATGCCCGGATAAAACGGTGATGCACGGGTGAGCCCCGTGATGCAGGGAATGAGTGCGTTTTCGATGGACGGACTACGGGAGCCCGCCGAAGCACTCAGGAAAATTTTGTCGCCCAGGGGGCTGCGCAGGGCGGATCAATCCGATGCGCTTGCCGTAAGCGATGACTGCGGCCGGGATACCCCGGCGTCATAAAGAATCGGACCTGGCTCAAGGCCAGATCGTAGGTCGATGCGTCAGGGACGCGAGAAGCGGAACTACATTAGCACAGGTTTTTCAGTGTGCGAACAGGTCGTGCGGAAAATTTAAAAAGCTATACGAAAACAGGTCGCTTTCGGTTGGAGCACTCTCGAAAGACCCTTGAAAACAGAGCTCTTTCATGATTCAGAGCCGTCAGGCCCCTTGCGTATGCATGGCATATTCACGTCGCGTCGCGATCTCGACGGAAGTAAGGTGAATCACGCCGCGTTGGCGGGACGAACGGGACGTGCTGACGTCCGAAATCTGCATCACTGATGACGTGGTCGCAGTGCGGGCAATGCAGTTCCTGGACAAGCGGTACCGCGGGACGCCGCAGACGGGCGATGCGCTGTTCGCGCTGTTTGCGTGCACCCCGTTCCATCGACCAGTGAATACCCATCACCACCAATGTCACACCCATGACCGGCCAGCTAATGTCCATTGCGATTTTTCCGTAGTGGAATGGAATCAGCATAGCATTGCATACGGGATCTGGAGTCCGTCAGGCGAGGTCAGGTTTTATGTCAAAAAAGCGGGGATGCCGGCTAATCCCCGCAGCGCCGTCGACCTCGGTGAGTCGGGTGCCAATGGCATCGGCGGCTTCCAACCCGGCGCCAATGTGCAGCGTACGTTTGGCGCAGGCCTGCACAGTCAGATACCACGTATCGGCAAGCTCGACGTAAAACTCAGCCGGCCATCTTCCGCGGCCAGCGCGCAAGCGCGGACGAAGAAGCGCGTAGCAAAGTCATGTCCTGACGAATCCGCAACAACGATGGCAGGCGCGCTGAATCATTCAGGCGCCAATAGTAAGATCACTGCATTAACGGTGAGCTTATTCGGGAATGACATGATGCAGCTGGCAGTCAGGGGAGCAAACGGAAAAATGTGCCTGCTCACGCAGCAGGAGACGGACACTGGCCGTGAGTGCCGTTCGGTGCGTCTGCAGGCGAGCGGCGACGGCAAAAGCGTCATCCTCGTTGAAACTGACGAACGCAAGGTCGGCATCCAGCGCGAATACCGCTTCGAGATTACGACCGGTGAACTGATCGCGCTGATTCGGGGACGGGGCGCCGAGTTGCCTGAGGAAATCATCCGTAGCGATTGAGGTCTGATCTGCAGTTGCCCCCAGGATGGCTTGCGCATTGGCGAACGATGTCCCACTGCGTGCCCGAGCACGATGCTTCTTGGTGGCGCGCGCACTCGACCCGCCTGATTCCGCTAGACGCGCAAGGCCATGAACAGAGGTGGCCGCGCAAATTCGGACAGTCGTATCAGTGGAACGCTCGGGGCCTGAGCCGGCGATAATGCCGACAAAGGAACCAGGAAGATGACGAAGAGAACCCGATGGACGCACTCAGCCGCGTTCAAAGCGAAAGTGGCGCTGGCGGCGGTCAAGGGGCAAATGCAAGTCGCTACAGCTAGGCGAGAAGCATCAGACAGGCGCGCCTTTCCTGGCCGCTCGCAGACGCTGAATTCTTTCCAGCACAACGCGGTGGTCGTAGGGTTTTGATAGCGCCGGGCCGTCCTCACACAGTCCTACGGCTTTTTCGACAGACCCGCCAATGCTTCCAGCCAAGATCACTCGAATGTCGGGAAACCGCTCGCGTATCCACCTCGCCAGGGCGAATCCGCTACGATCCTCGCCTCCAACGTCTGCAAGCACGAGATCGACGGCCGAAGGCTTGTCGGTGAGTAGGGCTTGTGCCTCTACGCTGTCGACCGCCTCGATGACCGTGTATCCGCACTCGCGAAGATATTCCGCAAGCGGAGTGCGGACGAGTATGTCTGCATCAACAATGAGGATATGAGGTGCATTCACGAATCACTCTCCGGTGGTCGCAGGCCCAGCACTGAAAAAAATAACGTTATCGTGTGCGCGATGTTGTACGGTTTGCGGATGAACAGCGCCATCGGGACGCTCGCGCCAGGCTGAGTGTCGCCGGACGTGAGGATGACGGGAATTCCAGGATGGTCTCTGCCGATCAACTCGGCCAGTTGTTGACCGTCAAGCACGCCGGGCATCTGTATGTCGGAAAATAAAAGATCAACCTTTCCTCCGGCGCGGATATAGGTCAGCGCATCATGGGCGCCGCCCGCCTCAATCACGGCAAAGCCTTCCACACGCAGTACTTCGGCCAAGGCCATGCGGACAAGAACATCATCCTCTGCGACCAGGATGTGAGCCATGCCTGGTTGCGGCTGCGGTAGCGGCACCATCAATCCCCCGAGACAAGCGCGATCAAATCGCACGGTGAACGCAATTTTCGTTCCTGATTCCGGGTATTCAGGCGCGTGTCTCTGCTGGTTTGTTCGCGTCCGGTTGCTGCGGTCGGCTGCGTGGAGATCACTCGAGCTCGTTGCCGATGTGCGTTGCGATAGGTTCGGTGTTCGACGCACATCTTGTCAAACTGAGCTAAACCTCAATTGGACGTCAGACTCGGGACGCAAACTGCAAGTTGAGGTCGGATTCGGGATCGCCTGACGCCTATGGCTCAATCTCTCAGATTTCAATCTGACAGATTCGACCTTACTGACGGAAAAATCCGTTTCTTGACGGCACCCCGTATAGGGAAGCGCGAAAAAGCGATGAAGCGTATCCGGCCTTCCGGCCGACGGCTGGACCGGCCCGAGCTGATTAGCTCGATGATCGACGTGTGCGCCACCGATCCTGCGCTCACGAAGCGCGTCATCCGGAATGTCGTGGAGCGGCGCAAGGCGCAGCTCGCCGCGATGGAAGCCGGCGCGACGCCGGCACCGTGAGCGAGCGCGCGCCGACTAGCTGTAGCGGCCCGATTACATCCGACGTAGGGCTCGCCCAGCATGGCTGGAGTGCCGCGAACGTAGCCGCCGCCCATCGTTCGGCAACACGGTCGTTTTAGTGAACGTTCTCGTCAGTCTTGCCGCCGTGAGCTTGCGAACGTACGCTGACGTGCCATCACCCGAACGCCCCGGGCGTTGCGCTTCATGAGTTCGCTTGATCAGATGCAGACCGGCCAATAAAGCAGGTCTGGCCGGCGCCTGGTGCGGCTCAGGCGTGGCGATGACCGTGTGTCGTGCCGGAGGCGTCGCCGCCCGGAACCGGACCGCCAGCTACCGTCAGTGAAGGATCGCGCCAAACACGCTGTTTCGACCATCCGCCTTGGCTTGGTACAGCGCTTCGTCCGCCGCCTTGACGACCGACGCGACGCTGTCCGCCACGCGGCCTTGCCAACTGGCCGAGCCGATACTGACCGTGACCCGGCCCAGTTCGCTCGCCGCATGTTCGATAGCGAGATGCGCGACGGCTTGCCGGAGGGTTTCGGCAACCGCCAGGGCACCCATGCTGTCGGTGTCCGGCAGCACGATGACGAACTCTTCGCCGCCATAGCGGGCTGTAATATCGCCCGCTCGTCGAATTTGCCTGGCGATGCAGCGCGCCACAGCGGCCAGCACGTCATCGCCCGCCTGATGCCCATACGTATCGTTATACGCTTTGAAGCGATCAAGATCGACAAACAAAATCGACAGTGGCCGCTGCGTGCGCACGGCGCGACGCCACTCCTGCTCGAGCAGCTGGTCGAGCATGCGCCGATTATTGAGACCGGTCAGGCTGTCGGTTCGCGCCAGCATTCTCAAAGTCGACTCGGCCTTGGCCTTCTTGCCGAGCGAGTACGCCAGCAACACCGCCAAGCCGACGAAGGCGATGCTGAAGAGGATCATCACGCCGACGACTTTCTGTGCGCGCATCCGCCACTTCGCATAAATGTCCTGCTCGGCGGGGGCCACTACCATGATGAGCGGCAGGCCGCGGAGGTGTTTGAACGCGTAGATCCGTCGAATGCCGTCGATCGAGGCGGTATCCGCAAACGACCCTTCGGAGCTGGCCGACATTTTCGTGAACGGGCCGGCCCCGCTCAGGTTGTGACCAATAAGCTTGGGATTGTAAGGCGCGCGCATGATCAACGCCCCACCGGTATGAACCAGCGCCATGACGCCGTGCGGTCCAAGCGTCAGACCGGACAGCAGGTGATGGAGATAGTCGAGGTTGACCGTTCCGGCGACGATGCCGGCAAACGATCCGTCCGGATTGGTGATGCGTCGGCTCAGCGTCAGCGCCAGGTCACCGCCGAGCAGACTCGAAGGTTGCGGCGGACTGATGTACAGGCCCCAAGCTGGATGATCGCGCTGCACCTGGAAATAGTTTCGATTCGCCAGATTTACGGTGGGGGGCGCGCCGTTGCGCGAGTCGAGAATAATATTGCCAGCCGCATCGGTGGCAACGATGGTGCCGAGGTATTGCGCGGTGGCCGCCCGATCGAACAGCACTTCCCGTTTGAGCGGCGCGGATAACGCGATCACGTTTGGCCTGTAGAGGCCGTCGACGACCGCCTGAAGCGACAAATCATAGAGTTCGATATTGCGCTCGATGTCCCGCTCGATGACCAGCATGGTGTTGCGCGATGAATCCGATGCGTGCTCCAGCGCGTCCTGTCGCCCTCCATACAAAATGAATGCGCAAATCGAAAGCATCGCAAACGCCAGAATAACGCCGCTACCAATCACGACACGCGGGGAGGTGATCAGCGCGAACAGGCGTTTATCGGAATCAGGCAGGGACATCGGATCAACTCAGTGGCCCTGACCGCGGGCAGTAAGGCGGAAAAATGTAATGACAATGGGCCTCGGAGTCGAGCAAGACTGCATGACTTCAAATCGCGATCCCGTGTGGGAGCAATCATTTTGCTCAACTGGGATTACGGCGCAGCGTCAGCAAGCTTGAATCGTTCGGTTGGAAGTGCCCGTCTGCGCGACGTGCCGCCGTAGCATTCTCGCGTAATGTGGTTCCAGCCCTTGTGAAAGTCGAGCGCGCCTGTTCCGGCGGATCGTCTGAGCCGAGCGCCGTGCTGGTAACCAGCGCGTCTGCGTGCTGTTCCGCCTGGACAAGCGGGATGTGTCGCAGCGACGCCCAGCGGCCGTCCGCTCGCGCCGTCCAGAACACGCCCGAGTTTACGCGGTAGACGTTGGCCGTCCCAACCTTGAAGATGTCGATCCATTGCTGCTCGCGCAGCAGCGTGGCGGCGCGCTGCACAGTCGGCGGCTCATGCCCGTCAGCTTGACGAGCGATTCCTGAGATGTTCCGGGATCGGCCTACCTTCGTTGAACACCACAATCGTCATCTGTCCATTGTGACCCCTGGCCTCGACAGTGACGGGACCTGAACCATAGCGGACCGCGTCAGTGAGCAGATTGACGAGCAGCTGCCCGCGCCGGCTGTTTCCATGACTTTCTGGCCTCCCAGTCGGGGGCGGGATTGTTTGCCGACTGGCAAGGCCAGGGTTTTCGTACCGTCACCGTCACGGGCAGGTAACGCCGCGGTTGTAATCTTTGCGCAGGGGCGTCAGAGCAATGGGCGCCAGAACCGTAGGCGAATCGCCGGTCCCCGCATCATGTTTTAATGAAATTGCTAATTAACTAAGTAAATGCATGTGCGCAATAAAGGCTGCTTGCTGGAGTCGGGCTCTGTGAAGGTGGGGATGCCCCGCGCGACGGCCGCGAAGACGGGAGGCACGACGGGGCCTCTGCCTTCCGCAGCTTGTCGGGAGTGGGTATGAGTCGCATGCGTGCAGGCGACAGGTCAGACCCCGTCTTGCCGCCAGAGATCAGGTCCGCTTTCCGGGACCTTTATATCCTCTCAAGCTGCGCTGCGCAGCTCGGTGGCTACGGTGAGGAAGTCCCTGAGCCGCAATGGCGCGCGCTGATCGATCGCACCGCCAAGGCCAGGACTTTTTTTGACCGTCAGGTTTCCTTCGACCGGGACGCGTTAGCGGCCTTTCGCCGATTTTTACTGATCTGTGAATATGTTATCGAGCTTCATCTTGAAGGGCGTGCGTGCCCGCCCGCGGTCTGGCGGGAGGCTGGCAGGCTGGGCCGTGAGGCCTACGTGTACCTTGATGCGGGGGCAACAGGCAGCACAGGAGCTGCCATATGAATGTGCCATTGATCACGCGGGTCCGGTTATTGCTGCGTTGCAGCAATCTCCTCTCTCCACCGAGGCCGCCATGCCCGCATCGAAACCCGTCGTGGCACGTGTCAACCTCGACGACCGCATCATCTGTGCAACCTTCGATCAATCCACTGGCCGGTTGCGGATCAGCGAGGGCGCGAAAGTCCTGCATTCGCTGCTTCCGCCCGACTCCTGGGTGGCCATCGCTTCGGTGAGCCAATCCAGCGGATGGGGTACACGCCCCAGCGAAGCCGATCTGGGTGTCTATCTGCGGTGCTGCATGAGCCTTCAACCTTCAGCGCTGGCTTGCTGATCGCGCAGCCAGCGGCGCGTGAGTCCGCCGTCAGAGATCAGCGGCCGAAAGCGTTACCCGTTCGCCGGTGGCCGGCAACGCTTTATTCGCTATGGTCTGCAGGAGATGATGCCTGCCCAGCTCGAAAGCAAGCATCAACTGTCTGGGAGTGGTGTTGGCAGCGCCGAGTTTTTCGCACACCGTTTCAGCTGGAAGCGCAAAGGCACAGTATCCCCACCCGAAGCCATAGGCCGAAAACCACACGGTTGAATCGCCACAAAGGAAGGGAGCCGTAAGGTTCCGGGGCTGGTCCATGTCATCATCCTGACCGATAGGGGAATCGCGATTTTTGCACAGCGAACGTACAAAGTCCTTTTCCCGTGGCCCGAGGTTTCGATGTCTGCCGGCAGACGAAAAAACCGCCGCTGAGATGCGCGCCGGTCCGGTTTTCATTGCGAACGCGAAGGCGCCAGCGCTCGCAATCAGAAAGGCTACCGCAAGATAGCCTCGCGCGTACCCCGTGCCTGCCGCCGTTTCCTGGCGTTCGGCTGCAGTGTTGTGAGAAGGCCGTACGCCACGATGACATCGTTTCGCCAGCCGGGATCGTCCTGAAGCTTGCTGAGGGCGGCCACGTAGTGGCGCACTTTCCTCGTCAGGAGATAGCTGTCAGGCCACGGGCTCTGATGGCTGCAGGGATGTGTGAAATAACTTCGAAAACGGCATAGGACGGTTCAAGCACACCTGCATCAGAGCACCGCGCATGCGCAAGCCTACCCTGTCCGAAAGTTTTCTGGCTGAAAAAAAGCCGATCCCGTATGGGATCGGCCTGCAAAAAGCCCTGACCCATTCCGAGGGGAAAACATACGGTCAAGACTGAGAGAGCGGTCGTGGTGCCGGGCAGAAACAGGCACGGCAGATAGCTGCCGGATCGATCAGTCGGGTTAACGGCGGCAGCGCCGTTTTCTTGAGCCATCCTGGATAAGCTCATGTGCGCTGCTATATGTGATAATGTCCTTTATCAGATATTGGAGCCGGTATGGAATCGCACGACAGTACCTTGTCCAGCATCGAGCTTCGGCTCATGCCGGCATCGGAGGATCCCGTCGTCCAGGATCCCGCGTTCCAGTCCGAATTGCGGACATTCCACGGATCGTTGCGAGCCGCTGACGTGCGCTTTTTGCTGCGTGCGAGGACTTTCGATGCGCTCGACGCACCCGGGTACGCACTCGGCGAATATGTCATCAAGGAACTGGGGCCTGCCGCCATCGGCGTGATCGGCACCGCGGTGGGCGCGTGGATCGCCGGGCGCTCGGGGCGCAAGGTGCGTCTGAAGGTTGGGGACATCGAAGCCGAGGCTCGCACGATTGAAGAGGTTGAGCAGTTGCTGCAGCGTGCCCGAACCATGCAGGCTGGCCAAAACTACCAAAACGCCAATCCGCAGTCTGCACCTCAGCAGTCAGGCGACAAGCAGCAACAATCTGATTTTCTGGAGAGAAAAGATGGCAGACGTCGAACAGTTCAAGGAGGATGACCTCGAAAACAACGCGGACGGCCTGATGGGCGGAAACCGCAGTGACTTCATGGAAACGCTCGGCGAGGCCGTTTATGCGGGGATCGCCGGCGACCAGCTGGACGCCATCATGGCCGCGTACGTGACGCTCCAGGAAGTGGTCGAAGCAAACGTGGACAGCCCGGACGACCAGGCTAACGAGGCGATCGACCGCGCGACCGATGAGTTCAATGAAGCGGTCGGCAGGATCCTGGGTGTGTAACGGCGCATGAACCCGACCGTGCCGTTTACAGGTGCGGCGCCGGTGCCGGCGCTGGTCAATGCAGCCGGCGACCGGGCCGGTATCCGCTTTGTCGAGTTCTTTGCATCGGCGATCCGCAATCCGCATACGCGGCGCGCGTATGCGCGTGCGGCCAGCGACTTCCTGATGTGGTGCGCCGGCGCCGGCGTGAGTTCGATCACGGCCGTGCAGCCGCTGCATGTCGCCGCGTGGATTGAGCGGCAGACGCAGACGCTGTCGGCGCCGGCCGTCAGGCAGCAGCTCGCCGCGATCCGGCACCTGTTCGACTGGCTCGTGACCGGCCAGATCGTCCCGCACAATCCGGCCGCCTCCGTGCGCGGCCCCAGCCATACCGTGAAAAAAGGCAGGACGCCGGTGCTCGACGCCGGCGAGGCGCGGCAGCTGCTCGACCGCATCGATGTGTCGACGCCGATCGGGCTGCGCGACCGCGCGCTGATTGCGCTGATGGTGTTTTCGTTCGCACGGGTGGGCGCGGCACTCGCGATGCGCGTCGACGATGTCTATGTGCAGCAGCGGCGGCTGTGGGTGCGTCTGCGGGAGAAAGGCGGCAAGGCGCACGCAATGCCCTGTCATCACACGCTCGAGGCGTACCTGCACGCGTATCTCGACGGTACCGGCATCGGCGGTGATCCGAAGGGGCCGCTGTTCCGCACGATCGCGCGCGGCACCGCGCGGCTCAGTACGACGCCATTACCGCAGGCCAACGCGTATGCGATGGTACGACGACGCGCACTGGCGGCCGGCATTGGCACGGCGATCAGCAATCACACGTTCCGCGCGACCGGCATCACCGCCTATCTGAAAAATGGCGGCACGCTCGAGAACGCGGCGGCGATGGCCAATCACGCGTCAACTCGCACCACGCAGCTGTACGACCGGCGCCGCGACGACGTCAGTCTCGATGAAGTCGAGCGGATCCACATTTAAGTTTTGAATGGGCCACCAGATCCCTCGACGCTTTCAAAAGCACAAATGATATGCGGCCAACACCCTTCGTGGTTCGTCGCAGTGGCGGAAACGGCATGAGCGAAAAGAAGACACTCCCAGATATCAATGAGGCCAACCGCATTTTCTGGAAAGAGCATGACCCGATGACGGTCTATCCAGAATCAATAGTTGGTGCGACAACCGCGCTGGAGATGTACGACACGCACGGGCATGGCCGGTTCATATGGCAGGCATACCAGCACTTTCGGGCTGCAGAAAAGCACTGGCCGGCATACAAGAAAAATCTTGAGGACTACACCCGTCAAGCTACCGGAGTGTCTGCACCGACAGTGAATGACGGCGTAATCAACGCGCTACGCGACCGCGTGATGTCTCTGATCGACGGGGTATTCGATGACCTGCTGAAACTCCGCGGAACCAGCGACGACACTGGGAACCAGGCCATCAAAAGAGCGCTGAAGATTGATGGCAGAAAAGCACCAGTTAATTCCGTGGCCCGAGCAACCGATACGCAGATTGTCGAATCGATGATGACGATGTATCGCCATCTGGCAAGCCTTCAGGAGCGTTATAAAGGCGGCCGATCCCAGATGCCCGGGCCGCCTCCCTCGTCAGCAAAGCACATCGAGCGGATAGTGGCCCGGCAGACCGGAGCCGGAATGTCGAAGATTGATGCCGTATGGCGTGCGTATCTCGCTAACGGGCAATACGCAGGATATTGCAGGGAACTGGTTGACCATTGCAAGCGCGTCGACAAGGAGCTTCGAACAGTTCGTTGCCCGAGGCCTAAAACGCGTAAACGCAGCCCTGCGCGACCATCGGCGGATCATGTTTGGCGGACAACGATCAAAAAAACGTAAATTTCCAGAAATCCCCCCTGTTTTCTAAATTTCCGGTTCTGTTGCACACAGCTAACCATGCCGAACGAGATGGATAAGCAGGGCTCGTTCGGGGCTGACTATGGAGCCCTTCGTATGGTTCGCGGAATTGATGTTGTCGGAATCCTCAATTGCATTCCCGCCGTGTTACGCGCCTGCCAGGTAAATCCGATAGGCGCAGTTGTCCTCGTGCTCACAGGCGGTTTTATCCTGACTGGGTGGATAGCGTGGTGTTTTCGCCGGGTATGACCTGCGCTACGGCAGGGCAGATCTGCCGGTACAGCGCTTCGTCGCCAACGCTCTACAACCGCCAATTCCCACAGAGAGCGGCGTCGCAAATTCTTCCGGCTCCTCGCCGACACGAAAGCGACAACGTAAAGCACGCTGGTATCGAAGGGCTTTGCGTCTGCGCCGTCGCTATTGAAGCGCAACCTGACCTTGCGCTCTGCGTATCGGAGGGAGCGACACGCCCCAACGCATTCAGCCCATCGATGTGCCGCTGCATGTCGTCGTAGACAGAAGCAACAGACGAAGACACCTCGAAGTCCGAGAATCGGAACTCGGCGGTCCGGCACTTGCCGAAATTCCGATCACTCACCTTGGCATGCTGCGCCTTAGCTGTGGTTCTTGCAGACGGGGCAAAAGTACTTGCCAAAATGGGCGTGGAGGCTTTGCGCCCGTGGTAGCAGGATCTTCTTGCCTTCCTTCTCAAAACAGGCGATGCAATACGGACCTTTTTCGCCCAACTTATACCCGCCTTCCATTGGCTCGGGCTGCTCAGACGTGCGCGTTTCCAGTTTAGTTGTCAGATCCGCGTTTTTAGTCAGTAGGTCAGCCATCTTTTCTTTGAGCGCGACCACCTCGAGCTTTGCATCTGCCAGTTCGCCCTGTAGATCGGCCAGCAGCATCTTGAAATCGGCGTCTTTCAGTTTGTCGTTCAGATCGCGAAGCTTTTTGACGATCTCAATCGAGAGTTGAATCGAAGAAACAAGGTCGGTCATATCTCATTCTCTCAGTCGTTGGTGTATGCCCGAAGCGTGGGAAGATTCATGCGGTCGTCTCCGTCGCGGCCACATTGCCCTAGGCGGGGTCGATGGTGGCTTTCACGACGGCCAGCTGGTCGTCCCGCAGCTTGTTAAAGCGTTCAAGAAACGCCGCTTCATCCAAAGGAAGCTGCATTTCGCGGCGCATCGCGAACAGTGCCGGGGGAAACGACGGGCCAATTGTCTCCACATGCTTGAGCATGATCCTGACCATCTCCCCGTGTGCCTTCTGCCGTTCGCTAACGATACGGCTGCGCTCAGTCAGCGCCTTGGTGATCTCGTTCATGTGATGAGTGAAGTGGGCTCTTGCCGCCTGCCATACCTCGGCATCTTTTTCGCCCTTCGCAACGAATTCCTGCTGGACCTTGATCCATGAATCCCGCAGGCCTTCGTGAATCGCCGTGTTCCTGTCGAGGTCGGCCAACTGGTTCTGGAAGTTTTCCAATCCTCCACGTCGCAGCGAGAGTTCCCAGAAACCCCGTCCCAGCGCGCTGCTCAGGGTCTGACAGGCGGTCACAGTCTCCTGTGTGCCAATCGCCGCTACCTTGACGAAGGTGGCATTACCGGCCGTGAACTTGTCCAACGCGACAGCCGCCGGTACCGCGAGATTGACAAGGGTCCCGATCGAAGCCTGCATGGCGAGCGCTGCTTCGACAGTAGGCAAGAAAACCTCTCGGCGCAGCGCCATTTCCCGCTCACGATCGCGTTGCGTTGTGTCGTGCCCGAGTTCGTCGCGTTTGAGCCTGCGACTGTGCCAGTTGGAAAGGAGGACGCCTCCCAGTGTGATGACCGATCCGACGACTCCGCTGACGATGTTGCCGAATACAGAGGCGGGCATTCCCGCGATCGTACTGTCGGGCTGGGAAGCAGGAAGCGCGTGCAGGAGTGTGCCCATGGCCAGGGCGCAATCGGTCGGCATGAACGTCATCAGTCAGTCTCTGGACAGCGAACGGGTCTCGCCCGGCCGGGGCGAGTCGGTTGACGGCGATGTCGTCAAAGGCGGTGCTCACAGGATCCGCAGGTTGCGGATCCTGCCGATCTTCGGCGAGCGTTGGCGGATCAGGTCGGCAATGAACTCGGGCAACAGCGCGCGCGGCACACTGGCCGGCACGTCGCTGATCACCTGACCCGGCACCTGGACGATGAAGTCGTCCGGCGCACTCGCGAGGCTGTGCTCGTAACTCACGCGATAGTCCACTGTGTTTCCTCCGGCCATTGATCAACTGACGGGAACTGGAACGGCTCCCGCGAGGCGGCCAAGGTACTCGTGATAACCGCTTTTATCAATAGCAACGGACCGGTCCGCGCAGCCTGCCCCACGGCCGGCGGGCGGCCGCAAACCGGACCGCGTCCGCCACGTCCGACGACGCAGCGTCCGGCTGGCACTGACCTTCCTCAGGCGGCCACTGCCAGGTCGGCAGTGTGCGTCGCCACCGGCCCGGTTAACGCCGCCTGCCCGACCAGCGCTTCAGCGAAATAGGCCTGACAGGTCTGGCTTGCGGTCAGGCGTGCGCGCAGGGCAGCACACAGGCGGCGCAACTCGTCGACGCGGGCGACAATGCGACGCTGTTCAGCTAAGGGTGGGATAGCAACAGGTATCTCCTTGAGACGCGACGCCTTGATGCCCGTCGCAGTCATCCCGGATGCCGCGGCAGAAAATCGCTCTTGCACTTGCGCAGACATGATAGCTAATCGAAGGTACGGACCTATAGACAGGTCATGCAACTGAAAGCAAATGACGCGCTGAGCCAAGGCGAATCGTTCGGTGATGTCGATTAGCGCTATGTTGCCGAGCGGGGCTTCGGTCGTAAAAAGCAAGTCACCAACTCTAGGAAAGCCACGGGTCATCCATGCTGAATAGTCTTTTTCAGCGATGTATTCACGGGGCTCGCGACTTATAAATCCAAATCGAACATTCTTCGCCGTGATTAACGGGACACCCGCCTCAACCTTCTGAGGTGTCCTGCCACGATAGTCGATGAAGCGAGCCAGGTTACCCAAACGACAGTACTGCCAGCCGGGAACCTCGCCCACGTACTTCTCCTCTTCTGGAACTTCCAGTCGGGCGGTCGTACGCATCCCAGCATCTGCTATGAGCCGATCTTTCTCGGCTTGAATTCGTTTCAATAACTCGCTAGCCGGTTCATCGCTCAGCTCTTGCTTCACCAGCAGGCCGCATACGGCGAGCTGCAAAATGGTCTGCTCGAGCGCATCGACCGCTTCCGGCCGGTCGAGCAGCAGGTCGAAGTGGGCGGCGACGCGCGACCAGTTTTCGGCAAGCGCATGCGACGATTCGCTCGCGGCCAGTGCCTCGAACAGTGTGGCGGTCAGCCGCGCATGCTGCTCCGCCTCCAGCCGGCCACGGCTTTCCAGTTCGTCACACAGACGCATCAGTTCGTCGACTTTGGCGACAATGCGCGACTGTTCAGCCAAAGGTGCGACCGGAACTACAATCTTCTCCATTTTCTCCTTTGTCATGTGAATCATCGCGACGCCATGACCCGATGCCTTTATTTCTTGTGTTTTCTCAAGAAGAAAGGTGTAGAGGAAGTTCTTGTTTAAGCAGGTGTCGCAATGTGGATCCAGCTTCCATATGTGGTAGTGGTAGATCACCTTCGGGCCAGCCCAAATGAACGGGCCAAACGATGCGGACCACGCATATAACAGGTCACCGGGGTTGCAGTACTTTTCTACTTCTAGCTCCAAGTCCGAGTAGTACCACTGTTTTGAAGTGAAGAGGTTCCCCACCCTCAAAACAGGAACACCGGCATCAAGCAGCTCGTGCTTCGCGTATGCCCGACCGTTGAGCACTGCCGTGAGATCGGCGAGCCGCGCCCACTCCCACCCCTTCGGCAGTTCAAACGGTTTTTCCTCTTCGAGAATTTCGGGCAAGGCCTTTTCGCGCTTGATTTTTCCGTCTGAGATTTGCCGATCTCTCTCTCGTCGTATTTTTTGAAGCAGCGAGGTTGCGGGCTCATCCATCACGTCCTGTGGCACCAGCTTGCCCTGCACCGCGAGCGACAGAATTAGTTCGCGCAAACGCGCGACGCAGTTCGGCGCGCTCGCCAGCAGCTGAAAGCCTTCAGCGAGTTTCATGCTTGGCCCTCCAAGGCGTTCGCCAGGATGCCCTTCAGCTGGTCGCGCAGCGCCTGCGCTTCGGAGGTCAGCCGCTGGTACTGGGCCAACAGCTCGTCCGGGTCATGGCTGATCTCGTCCGCCTTGTGCGGGTTCTTCTGGTCGAGGTTGTAGCCGCTAGTCCTCAGCGTCGCGATATCGACCTTCCAGGCGAATTCGTTTTCGACACGGCTCGCGAAGCCGTCGGTCTCGCTGCCCCACCACGCCTTTTCCGTCGCAAACTCCTCAATGCGGATCGGCTTGGTTTTTGAGTAGCTCTTGTAGCCCGTCGGGTACGGATGCTCGTAATACCAGACCTCGCGCGTCGGCGTACCTTTGGTGAAGAACAGCAGGTTGGTCTTGATGCCCGTGTATGGAGCAAACACACCGTTCGGGAGCCGCACGATCGTGTGCAGATTGCACTCGGTCAGCAGCTTTTCCTTGATGCGGGTCTTCACGCCTTCGCCGAACAGCGTGCCATCCGGCAGCACCACTGCGGCACGACCGTTGTGCCTCAGCAGCTCGATGATCAGGACCAGGAACAGGTCGGCCGTTTCACGGGTGCGCACATCGGCCGGAAAATTCCCTTCAATCCCCGGTTCTTCGGTGCCCCCGAACGGCGGATTGGTCAGGATCACGTCGACCATGTCGCGCGTGCCGTAGTCAGCCAGCGGCCGGGCCAGAGTGTTGTCGTGGCGGATCAGCGACGGCACTTCAATGCCGTGCAGCATCATGTTCGTGACGCACAGCAAATGCGGCAGCTGCTTCTTTTCGACACCGTTGATCGCGTTCTGCACCACGACGTCGTCCTCGACGCTCCTGCGCTGCGTTTTCAGATGTTCGAGCGCGCACGCCAGAAAACCGCCGGTGCCGCACGCCGGATCGAGGATGCGCTCGCCGAGCCGCGGGTTGACCTGGTCGACCATGAACTGCGTGACCGCCCGCGGCGTATAGAATTCGCCGGCGTTGCCCGCGCTCTGCAGGTCCTTCAGGATCCGCTCATACAGGTCGTTGAACAGGTGACGGTCCGCGCGATTGTTGAAGTCGATCTCGTTGATCCGGTTGATCACCTGGCGCAGCAGCTGACCGGACTTCATGTAGTTGTACGCGTCGCTGAACACCTCGCGGGCCACGAAGCCACGCGCATTGCGCTGCGGATCCGCATTGAGCGCCTTGAGCGACGGGAACAGGTCAGCGTTCACGAATGCCAGCAGTTCATCGCCGGTGATCCCCTCCGGGTCAGCCGCCCAGTTGCGCCAGCGCAGCCGCTCGGGCAGCGGCGACCGGTAGGCGTCGCGCATCAGTTCGAGCTCGGTTTCCTGGTCGTCGAAAATCTTCAGGAACAGCAGCCAGGTCAGCTGCGAGATGCGCTGTGCGTCGCCGTCGACGCCAGCGTCCTGGCGCATGATGTCCTGCACGGACTTGATGAAGGTGGAGCTGATTGTCATGAGTGAACCGGTGAAACCTTATTGATAGAGCGAGCGTTCGAGCTCGCGGATCGCAGCCTGATACTGGGCCCGGCCGCCGAACGCCTGAACCAGCTCGACCGGCGAGCCGAGCTGGTCGAGCGG
This sequence comes from Paraburkholderia aromaticivorans, assembly GCF_002278075.1. NCBI lineage: Bacteria > Pseudomonadati > Pseudomonadota > Betaproteobacteria > Burkholderiales > Burkholderiaceae > Paraburkholderia > Paraburkholderia aromaticivorans. The sequence goes on from NZ_CP022996.1 coordinate 17,954, forward strand.
CGCGAGCCGCAGTACCTCGGGGCGTTCGAGGTTTTCAATGCCGTCGTCCGCATATTTCTCGAGCAGCGCCTGCAGCACCTGTCGCGCGGTGTGGCCATACTTGCCGAAATAGTCGCGCTTCCTGACGTTCTCGGCGCGTTCCCGCCGGGTCAGCGGCTTCTGGCCAAACGCGATATGGCAAACCAGGTCGAACGGGTCGAGATCCTTGCCGGCCTCTTTCGCCAGTTCGTCGAACAGGATGCCCTGTTCCTCGAGCTCGGCGACGATCGCCTGCTTCCTGTCGGCATCGTTCCAGGCCTGCAGGAACGCGTCGAGCGACACGAAGCGCTTGCCGATCTGGATCCGCGTGAAGTCGCGCAGCGACTCCGTGATCAGCCTGCCGTCGGGGCCCAGATACTGGACCCGCTCATTGACGACATACACGGGCACTTCGTCAATCACGTACCTGGTCCGGCCAGTACCTGGCAAGTCAGGCCCACCGATAATAATTGGCATGTCGCCGGCCTCTCCGTCCAGATTGCCAGTGGGGTCGCCCACCGGATCGCCCTCCTCTTCCGGCGGAACGACGGGTTCGTCCGGCCCGGGTTCGAACACCACGACCGGATCGCCGTCAAAGGCCGGGTCGGCAAACAGTTCGGTGGCCTTCTTGAAGTCCAGAATGGTAAACCACAGCTTGCCGTACTCCTCGTCGATGCGCGTGCCGCGGCCGATGATCTGCTTGAACTCGGTCATCGACCTGATCGTACGATCGAGTACGACGAGCTTGCAGGTCTTCGCATCGACGCCAGTCGTCATGAGGCGCGACGTGGTGGCAATCACCGGATAGTCCTTGCGGGGATTGATGAAGTTGTCGAGCTCGAGCTTGCCTTCCAGGTTGTCGCCGGTGATCTGCATCACGTACTTCGGATTGGCGCCCGCCAGGTCGGGGTTCGCGTTGATCAGCGCCTGGCGCATCCGGGCCGCGTGGTCGATGTCCTCGCAGAACACAATGGTCTTCGCCATCCGGTCGGTCGCATGCAGGAATTCGGTGATGCGTTTCGCGACCGCTTCGTCGCGGCGCGTCAGCACCAGCGACCGGTTCATGTCGGACTGGTTGTAGATCCGGTCTTCGACCAGCTGCCCCAGCGTGTCGACCATCCCGCTGGTCGGTCGCCAGCCCAGGTCCTTGTCGAGATCGACCCGGATCACCTTGTACGGCGCCAGGAAGCCGTCCTCGATGCCTTGCCGCAACGAATACGTATAGACCGGCTCACCGAAGTAGGTGATGTTCGACACCTCGGCGGTTTCCTTTGGCGTCGCGGTCAGCCCGAGATGGGTTGCCGAGCTGAAATAGTCGAGGATCTCGCGCCAGGCCGAATCCTCGGCCGCACTGCCGCGATGGCATTCGTCGATCACCACGAGGTCGAAGAAATCGCGGCTGAACTGGCGGTAAATGTTCTGCGTTTCTTCCGTGCCAGTCACTGCCTGATACAGCGACAGGTAGATCTCGTAGGACTTGTCGACCTCGCGATTCTCGATCTTGGTCATCGCGCCGGCGAACGGCTTGAAGTCGTTGGTCCTGGTCTGGTCCACCAGGATGTTGCGATCGGCGAGGAACAGGATGCGCTTCGCCGCCCGCGCCTTCCACAGCCGCCAGATGATCTGGAACGCCGTATAGGTCTTGCCGGTGCCCGTTGCCATCACCAGCAGGATCCGCGACTGCCCCTTCGTGACCGCCTCGATCGCGCGGTTCACCGCGTTCAGCTGGTAATAGCGCGCCGGCTTGCCGGGATAGTAGTCCTGCGCATAGACCGGCTCCGCCTCCGGCCCGATGCCCTTCCACGTGAGGTAGCGCTGCCACAGATCCGCCGGCGACGGAAACTGGTCCATCCCGATCTCGCGTTCGAGCACGCCGTCATGCAGGGTCCTGTCATGCCAGATGAAGCCATCCCCGTTGCTCGAAAAGGCGAACGGAACGTCGAGCATGTCGGCGTACGCAAGCGCCTGCTGGATGCCGTCGCGCACCGTGTGGTTGTTGTCTTTTGCTTCGACGATCGCGAGCGGAATACCAGGCTTGAAATACAGCACGTAGTCCGCGCGCCGGATGGTCTTTTCGTCGCGCTTCGCCCTGTTGCCCCGCACGACGACGCGACCGCTGGTCAGCGCGACTTCTTCCAGCAACTGGGTATTCAGGTCCCAACCGGCTGCAGTGATCGCCGGCGAGATAAATTTGCTGCAGATGTCGCGTTCTGAAAGCGATTTTTTATTCACTGGGTCTCTCGCTTAACGGTCCCGTTTCGTAGGGACTGGTGTTCGTTTGTCCGTATCTTATCAACCAGCCGCATACAGGGCGGCGGCACGAGGTTTTACGTCAAACCCCATCAGCACTGGCCTAGCGTACCTGCATGGGGTGCCGGCGATCTAAGGTCAATCAGATGCGCTACTTTGAATTGGGTGTGCGGGACTCGAACCGGCACACGTCCTTGCTGCATAAGGCTCTCCGGGTGCAGTAGGCAAAAACTGTCATTGCTAAATTGGGCATGGGATGGATTACAATTACACTCGCTGCGCCTGATGGGGGGATAGCTCAGATGGGAGAGCGCGGCGTTCGCAACGCCGAGGTCGGGAGTTCGATCCTCCTTCCCTCCACCAAACACGGTTCATGACCATAAGCCCCGAACTGGCTGAAGAACTGCGGCGGATGACCCTTATCAAGGCCGACCAGCGACGGCAGAAAGCCATCTGGCAGGAGCTGCGCGAGCTGCGGGCCAAGCTGCGCCCGATTGATCGCGCGTGGTCCGATACGCGGCTCGCCCTGAAACAATACGAGTGGGATTACACGCACGTGGTCCCGCAACTTCAGGAGCGGGAGGCCCAGCTGCTGGATGAGATACGCCCGTTCCTCCGGCAAATTGACGCGCTGGAGAAGGAGGCCCGGCGGCTGGACCGCAAGATACGCAAAGCGCAGCAAGCTAGTGAGCACACGCCGGCAGGTCCGGCCGGATCGAGCACACGTACGCCTGCAAGCCCTTGAGCTTACCTATTCCCGTTGGTCGTCGCCGGCAACCCCGAAAACGCGGCTCGCCATCGGTCAGTCGATATCTGCATAGGCGGGGGACCATCAGCCATGTCGGGGGCGCTGACGGCGGCAGGCATGTCGTGGGCACCGGTTTGCACAGTGGGTGACGGCGATGCACAACCGTTCCAACCGAGGTGCCGTCAAGGTTCGGATTTTTTCGTACGCTAGTGGCAAATCCGTCAGACTGGCGTCTAGAAGATCGACGAAACAACGTCATGGAATGACGAAAGCGACCCTAATCTGACGCGTTCTGAACATCGACCTGACGTCCGGGTGACTAGCGCGAGCGATCAAGCCGCTAGAAGGGACTTAGAAAGCCTATGATCGGCATGTGAAGCTGCATGTACGTGCCGTTGATCCAGCACGAAGGGGCGAAAGCCCCTGAAAACGCTCATTGAGAATTTGAGGTCGCCGCACTCCGCACCATCTCAGCGTTGCGCAAAAAACAAAAAGCCCGACTTGGTCGGGCTTTTTTACTGTAGGTGGAGTGGCGATCCTTCCGCCAACAGATGGGCTGCCGTTGCAAAGCCAACTTCTGCTGCAACTTCAATAACAACCTTCACTGCACTGCTTGCCGAATCAGACGTAATGAAATTATTCAAAGCGATCTCCCAAAAAGTGTGAAAAACATTGAAAACCGGAAAACCCAGAGCCACGCATTTCAACGTAGCCATCACGATCAACAACAACACACAACGGAAGACCATCTGAAGCGGTCGGAATCGAACCCAAGCACCTCCGTAGACGATCCAATCAATATAACGAGTTCGATAGTTTTTGTCAATTTACGTGCCGATTAGATTCGCGAGACGATCGTTCGTCCTGTTCTATCGGTTCGTTCGTTTCGTGTCGAGCGATGATAGTTTCGGTCACTATTGTTCTCATCGCCGCCCTTGATGCGTGGGCGTCTACCCGCAAGAAGCGCTGATGAAGTCATTTCGTGATCAACCGCGATGCACGCGGCACGCTGTGCAAAGGAGTTTTACTGCGAGCGTCGCAACAATTTCTCGACGAATTTCTCGACGACATCGAACTGGAGCGACGGGTATTTCCCTTATCTCAAGTTTTCCAAAACGCTGTAACGACTCGTCGGAGAAACCATGTGGCACGCGGAAAGCCCGGCGCAGCCTTGTTTGCCGGGGTGCGGGCTTCGCGCCGCGCTAAGCAAAAGTCAAGACTTCGAAGGCAAATAAAACGATTTGACCTGTCTCGAATCTCCACTAGACTAAGCGTCGAGCGTTTCGGAAGGCACTAGATGTTGTGTTGATGAATGCTCGATGCGAGCTGTGGGAGAGCGCTTGCGACCCAACAGCGGCTGCAACCGCCATTGGGCGCTTCACGCTAAGCCTTTCCCTGACCCAGCCTCCGGAAAGGGAGGTGTGTTTGAAAGACCTTGTGATCGAACTAGCCTGCAAGCTAGTGATCGAGGTGGTCGAGTCCGCTCCATTTAAAGAAATGGTGCATCACTGGGTGGACTCACTACTTTTCTACCTGCTGCACTGATTGAGGGACCCGGCGAAAGCCGGGTTTTTTTCGCCCCTGCAAGGGCGAACCCACCGCGCGGGAAGCCGACCAACCATCACCTGGACGTTTATGTCTGCGTCACGCGCAGAACGAAGCCTATGCTGTCAGGCGCGCCCATGCAAGAGCCTCCAAAAGCCTCCAAAGTGACTTTGGCAGGCCTAAAGCCTTGTCTGTTAAGGGTTTCCGGCGTTTTTCCGTTGAGTACAAAAAAATAGTCTTTTTTGGTCCGATAACACCCTTGACAGTCCTTGGATGCCCCTTGAACGGGACCATTGACGGAAATCAACCGCCTGACGCGCGCATCAACCGTTCCGGCTGGGGATAGTGCCCAGTTTGGCGATATGTGCAGCGGCGTCATCCACGGCAACGCGCGTGGTGCAATGACCGTGGTGTTGTTTGTACGAATACGCAAGAGGTGCGTTTCCCCGGGGAAACGGTGCCGCGCGAGGCTGGGACTGTGCAAGGAGGTGTTACGTCAAGCCGGTATCACGATCGACAGATAATGCTGTCACGGTGTATTGTTAACCGTGGCAGTATCATTTATAGGTCATCCCATGAAAACGCTCGATCTCTCCCAGGCGACCGCCGCCGCCCACGTGGGCGGCGTCCTGTCGGCCATCCTGAAGGCCGAGGGTGGCTCGTTCTACGTCGAACTGGAAACCCGCACGGCCGGCACCGCCGTGCTGGTCACGTCGAACAACCGGCGTCCGCGGGCCTTCCGCAATCCGGTCAAGGCGCTCGAGGTAATCCGCGAACTTGGCCTGCAGACGGGCCGGTTTTCGCTCGAGGCGTGGCGGCCGGATGAAACCGGGTTTGAGCGGCCAGGCCGGCCCGACCGCGCCGAGGCGATGAAGGCTACGCATGCGAGCGCCGCCGCCTACGACAAATGGGTGCGTCAGCAGGTACAGGAGGCGATCGATGACCCGCGCCCGACGATCGCGCATGAGGACGTGATGAAAAAGGCTGAGGCACGCATCGAGGCGATGCGGAAGGGCCGGCGTGCGAAGGATTGAATGGAAGGTCCAGGCAGAAAGCGACCTGTTTGACATACTCGACTACATCGGCCACGACAATCCCGATGCAGCCGTTGAACTGGTGCAGAAGATCCGCGCCAAGGTTGATGGCCTGCGCGAGCGTCCGACGCTGTACCGTGCTGGTCGCATCCGTGGCACCCGTGAAATGATCGTTCACCGCAACTACATCGTGTTTTATCGCGCGAGCGATGAAATCGTGACGATCCTGCGTGTAAAGCACGCCCGCCAGCAGTGGCCGTGAGGTGAGAGAAGGCGCTCCACTGCCTCCCTACTACTTCCGGAGCGCCCTAGGTGGGTATAGCGGCTGTCATCACAGCCCTACCGGGGGACGCCCAAAGATTACTCTCGACTAGCGAGGAGGGTCTATTCTGACATTTCCCCACCCAGTCATGCATCAATATACGACGTCAGAGAAGAAACAACTGGGGGTTCGGTTGGAACGTGAATTCGAGCCCCGTCACTTTTCGGCCGCCGTTCTTTGTCGGTTTCCACTCGATCAGCAAACCGTCCTTGCCAGTGAGCTCTGCAACGGCCGGGTCGATCACACGACGCCTTAGCTGGCCAAAATCCTTGAGGCAGCTCGGAGGCGCCTCCATTGCATGACAGAAGTCGTCGAAACTGATCCGCACTAAGCCGGTGTCACGGTACTGTGCGAACATCTCCATCAGCCGCCATGAATAGACAGATCGCAACGCGGCGGTGTGCTTGAGCTTGTACGTGGTGAACTCCTTGCGCAGGCCCAGCAGGAAAGGCGCAACCTCGGGCGCAAAGTTGATCTCGACCCATCCCTCGCCATGATGATACGTATTGCCTGAGACCCATCTGTACTTGCGCTCTTTCTCGCCGCGCCGTGTCTGTTCGACCGTCCGAATGTACTTGTTGAAAATAGATTCGGCCGCCTCGCGCAGCTGTACATACGCGGTAGGCTGGTCTACTCCGAACGTGTCGGCGTAGTCCTGTGCGGACAGCTTCACCATCCATCCCTGGTTCGGCCCAAGAGCTGCAGCGAGCTTGCGCAGCTCAACAGAATCGCTCTGTGCAATCGCCGACGAGATCAGGCGCTTCTCGATGAGCTTGAGTCCCTGCGCGGCGCGCGTTAGGGCGTTGCTCATGTTCACGAAGCGATCGGAAAGGGCGCCGTCCTGTGCCTCAAGCTTCTCGGCTGCGGTTTTCATTCTGACATTTTCCCACTCGTTCTGACGTCATCTTACGATGGCTGAAATGCCGTTTTCTGTCAACATGCGTTGTCGTCAGAAAAAATTCGAGTGGGAATTTGTCAGAGTTCGCCCTGTGGATAACAGTGTGTAAACGCCAGACTGAGTGGGAATTTGTCATTTTTCAGTGGGAATTTGTCAGATGAGTTGCCCGCAAAGCCTTACCTAGACTGGGTTCCAGCAGTCTACAAACCTTTACAAACATGTTTACAAACAGTAGGAAGGCCTCACTCGTCATCAATCCCGCGCTCGCCCGTGGACAACAGCGCTGCCCACACTAAGTGTGGACAGCCCCGGCTCGTTGGCCGGGGTTCCGCAGTTGCCCACCGTCTCCCCGCGACGTTCTGCCTACGGCCTGACGCGCGCTACGCGCTTGCCTTAGTGAGATAACTTCTCAACCCGAAAAGCCGCCATCAGTCGTAGATGCTACGTACCGTCGTCGCGAATGAATTCGGCCCACGTAGCTACCCGTCCAGCGCACGAGTAATCTCCTAGCGCGCCGACTGTGCTCGCCCCGTCCTTCACTTTGCCGACGATACACGCCCGTGGCGTTGTACAGCGCCCTACCCCGATTTGCCGTTCATGCGTCTGCGCGAAGCAACACTGCGTGCGAAAACGACGAAAAACTCAAGCGCGCGTAATCATCGATTGATACGATTACATACCGATACCTGTTAGGTACCAGGTAGCCACCGGAAATCTGTTGGGTACCTGGTAGCTCTCAGATGCCAAATAGCAACCAAAACGCTAGCTGACTGGTGCCAGTGTCGCAGTGGACTAAAAGGAAGAACTCAAATGCCCACCATTGTTTTCGTCAGCCCGAAGGGCGGCGCCGGAAAAACCACTTCGGCGCTCGTCCTCGCGGAGCAAATCGCGCGCTCGGTGCCCATCACGGTCATCGACGCGGATCCGAACCATCCCATCAAGACGTGGGCGGACGGTCCGAACACTCCAGCGAATCTGACCGTCGTGTCGAACGCCGATGAGGAGAACGTGATCGATGTGATCGAGGAAGCGGCCTCACGCACGCCGTTCGTCCTCGTCGACCTTGAGGGCACTGCCGCGAAGATCGTGCTGTTGGCCGTCAGTCAGGCAGACCTTGTGATCGTTCCGACACAGGGGTCACAGCTGGACGCCGCGCAGGCGTCGCGCGCTCTGCGCGTGATTAAGCAGCAAGAGAAAATGTCCCGGCGAGCCGTGCCGTACGGTGTGCTCATCACGCGCACTAACCCGGCAATCCGCACACGCACGACATCGTATCTGGCGAATGCTTTCCGCGAGGCAGGCATCAACTTGTTCGAGACTGAACTCCATGAGCGCGAGGCTTTCAAGGCTCTTTTTGCCTTCAATCAGCCGCTGTCCCACCTAGATCCGAAAGACGTCAGCAACGTCGACAAGGCTGTGGCGAACGCTGAGGCATATGCGACCGAAGTGATTGAGCTGCTGCGCCGCGCAAGCCAGCCGCAGGAGGCAGCATGAGCGAACGCGCAAACCCTCTTAAGGGACTGAACATCGCCGACGAATTTCCGGTCAAGGCGCCGCATGGGAGAAAGCCTATGTTAGCGCCCGAGGCTATCGAAAAACTGTCGCAAGACAACGACTTCCCGAGCCGACAACCTGCGCCGACTAGGTCTGCAGAGCCAGCCCGCAAACAGCGACGCTATACGACAGGCCGGAACGTGCAGATCCCGGTGAAGGGAACTGCCGAGACAAAGGCCTTGCTGGAGGCGTTGGCCGATGAACTGCAGGAGCCATACGGTGAAGTCATAGCGCGTGCGCTCGCGGCACTCCGGCGTGAACTAGGCGGGAAATAGGGAAGGGAACCAGTGAGATGCCAATCGGGTATCCAAGAGGTATCTAACAGGTTCCAAATGGACAACAGCCTAGACCTCCAGCGTCATTCTTTCCTCGTCTTCGGCTGCTCGGGCTGCGGGTCACGTCCGCGTTGCGTGGGCGCTCTCGTGCACGCATCCGGGGGCGTCATATAGGGCACATCGTCGCAGCAACAGGCATAGACCGGAAACCCGTACGCGTTCGTGCGGACGACGGTCGTTGGGCCGTGCAGCGGGCACACTACGATCATGTCGCCCTCCTGACAGTACAAAACGACATTCTCCCATTATGTAGGGCGCTCAACGGTCAGCAGGTGTGGTCTTGACTGAGGCCCCCGCGGCGCACACGACACCATCATCGATGAATGAGAGAAAAAGCGCCCAGACCGTGAAGGCCCGGGCGAAGCCATCAGGAGCCCAATGGCGGAGGTATTCGAAATGAAGCTGCCCGCTGCCGGACATTGCCCCGCTAGCGAGCCAGCTCTTTAAATAGGGGCGCGCAGGGGTGCTGCGCGCTCAGACTGCGATGCTCAGGCCAGATGCTTTTCGCATCCTGCCCGCGCGTCCGGAATCAACGCATTAGTTACCGCCGCGGTACATCGCGTTCCAGTCGGCCTTCGACACGGCAGGGCGTCCTGCGTCCGACGAACCACTCACCACACCGCCGTAACCGCTTGCTGCGCCGTTCTGTGCGGCAACCTTGGCTTCAGCAGCCTGAATCTGTGCCGGGTAAGTGGCGTTGTCGCCATCACCAACGTGATAACCGGCCTTTTCCAGCTGGACCAGCTCTGCACGTACCTGCGCACGGGTGACAGGTTGGTTCGATTGGGCGAACGACATGACAGGCGCTGCAAGGGCAGCGGCAACGACAACGGCTTG